>NZ_CAXTNE010000190.1:0-16025 GCF_964245445.1 uncultured Nostoc sp. | reverse complement strand
GATTTAGCGGCTGGTGAGGCAGTACCTCTGGCAACGATGTTTACGACGGCTACGCCTACGCACCTGCATACGGTTAGTTGTAATTTAAAATTCGCCGCGCTCTCTGTCTAGAGGACGCTTTTTTTTATATAAAAATTTACACAGATAAAATTTTAAAAAAATATCTGGTGTATTTGGGTACAATTACTAAATTGTTACTCATTTATATTAGTAAATGCATTGGTATAAATAAAAATAATTATCAAAACTGTGAGCAGTGAGTAAACTAACTACTGACGGTTATCTCCAAAGTTAATATTCATTGTATTTTCACTGACTACAACTCTCAAATTTTAGTTTTTGTCTCAATTCAATATAAAATCTAAAACTTAAAATCCAAAATCAACATGGCAAACCTAACTCCAAATTCTAGTTTTAGTTTGACACTGCGCTTGCAGATTCCCAATCGTGTGGGGATGTTAGCATCGATAACCCAAGCGATCGCAACTACTGGCGGTAATCTCGGTCAAATTGATTTAATCGAGCAAACCCGCAAAGAATCCACCCGTGATCTGACTGTGGATGCTGCTAGTACCGAACATGCTGAAACCATTGTGCAAGCAGTCAAAGCATTGCCAGACATCAAGTTACTCAGCGTCTATGATCGCACCTTTAATTTGCATCGCGGTGGCAAAATCAGCATTACTAGCAGAATTCCCTTAAGAAGTGTGTCTGATTTAGCAATGGCTTACACACCCGGAGTTGGTCGAATTTGTACAGCGATCGCTCAAGATCCAGAGGAAGTTTACAAATTAACCATCAAACAAAACACTGTTGCCATTGTTACCGATGGTAGTGCCGTTTTGGGATTGGGAAATCTCGGCCCAGATGCTGCTCTCCCAGTCATGGAAGGCAAAGCAATGCTATTTAAGGAATTTGCAGGGCTAGATGCTTTTCCCATTTGTCTGGCCACCCAAGATACAGAAGAAATTATCCAGACAGTCAAGAATATCGCGCCAGTTTTTGGGGGTGTGAATTTGGAGGATATCGCTGCACCTCGCTGCTTTGAAATTGAAAGAAGATTGCGCGAAGAGTTAGATATCCCCGTTTTTCACGATGACCAGCATGGTACAGCAATTGTCACCTTGGCAGCGTTGTTTAATTCTCTAAAGCTGGTACATAAATCAATGGCGGAAATCCGCATCGTGATTAATGGTGCTGGGGCGGCTGGAGTGGCGATCGCTCGGTTACTCCGTAAAGCTGGGGCAGAAAAAATCTGGATGTGCGACTCTAAAGGAATTATCTCAACCAGTCGCACCGATTTGACAGAAGAAAAACTCGAATTTGCCGTGAAAGCTCAGGGTACATTAGCGGGTGCAATGCAAGGGGCAGATGTATTTATTGGAGTCAGCGCACCGGGAGTTTTGACACCAGAAATGGTGCAATCGATGGCGAAAGAGCCAATTGTGTTTGCAATGGCAAATCCCATTCCAGAGATTCAGCCAGAATTAATTAGTAAAGATGTAGCTGTGATCGCTACTGGTCGCAGTGATTACCCGAATCAAATCAATAACGTTTTAGCTTTTCCTGGAGTATTCCGTGGTGCTTTAGATTGTCGGGCCCAGACAATTACCACCACAATGTACTTAGAAGCTGCAAGTGCGATCGCTTCTTTAGTTAAGCCTTCAGATTTGGATCGAGAACATATTATCCCTTCCGTTTTTGATGAGCGCGTCGTTACTGCTGTTGCTGCTGCTGTACAACAAGCAGCGCGTCAAGAAGGTATTGCTCGGAATTAATTAAAAGAGTAATTCTTGTAAGATTCACAAAAGTCTGAGCGCTGGTTTCCAGCCCTCAGAACTTTAAATTATCTCGCCCATTCTTTATTATTTAGACTACAATCGACTGCTCTATTGACTGATAAAGTTAAACAGATGGGAATTGATGTCTGAATTTAATGAAGTACCAAGCTGGAGGCGAGTTTATACAAGAACTGCCGTTGATTTTGGCGGGGCCAATTCTAAAACATACTGAACCGAAGTCAGTGACGGTATGGGTGGCACTGAAACAGTCTTGTCAGGTAGAACTCAAGGTTTATGGCACAACAAATGATGGTGAAGCACTAGGAAATTGCTTATTAAAGGGGCAACGCTCTACCATCGCTTTGGGCAAGTATCTTCACATTGCTGCTATAACGGCTTGGTCTACAGAGGGGCATTGTTTAACTAGCGATTATATCTATGCATACGACCTGCAATTTACTCTCGCTGACCAAAGCCCGCAAATGCAACAAGCATTATGCTCAAACTCCTCTCCTACAGTCAGCATCAGCTACTTTGAGCATCAAAAACCAACCTTTGTTCTGCCGCCAAACCGTCTGCAAGATTTGCAAATTATCCATGCTTCCTGCCGTAAACCTCACGGTCATGGATTTGACGCACTGCCGATTCTCGACAGTTTGATTGAGGCAAAAGCAAATCAACCACAACACCGCCCCCACCAGCTATTCCTCACCGGAGATCAAATTTACGGTGACGATGTAGCAGAACCATCGCTGTGGGTTGCCAGTACTCTTGGTGATGCCCTTTTGGGTTGGGAAGAACAACTTCCTGTGAATGGAATATACTACACTCCGCAGCAACTACCCCCTGGAGAGCGGGCTGATGTTGCGACAAATCAAGCTGGATTGACCGCAGGATTACATAATAAAGCTGAGAAAGTTAACAGTCATCTTTTCAGTCTGGGTGAATATTACGCTACTTATTTACTAGCTTGGTCGCCAGTGTGCTGGCCGGCCGCATTTCCCAAAGGACACCAAGTAACGCGCAAGAGCAAAGCTATCAAGAACTGGAACCGACAAGTCCGGCATTTACGACAATTTATTTATACCCTTGGGAAAGTGCGCCGCGCCCTTGCCAATATTCCCATGTACACCATCTTTGATGACCATGATGTTACTGATGACTGGAATTTGAACCAAGCTTGGTGTTTGCGAGTCCTGGGGCGTCCCTTGGGGCAAAGAATAGTCCAAAATGCGTTGTTAGCTTACACAGTGTTTCAAGGTTGGGGCAATACGCCTGAGCAATTTGCAGAAGGTAAATCCGGTGAAAAGCTTTTGGCGGCTGCACAAGCTTGGTCAGCTTCCCAAGGAAGAGATGCAAAGGCTGATCAAGCGATCGCTCATTATGTAGGTATGCCAGCTAACGATCCCCACACAGACTTACCTATTTTAGTTCGAGATGGTGCAGTATTCATTCTGGATCGACATCCTGAAGCAATCACTTGGCACTACATAGTCAGGAGCGATTGCTATGAAGTAATTGTGTTGGATACGCGGACTTGGCGTGGTTATCCAGCCGATCAAAAACCAATTGCACCACCGATGCTGCTGTGTCCAAAAGCCTTTGAGCAACAACTAGTTTTACCTTTACAAGAAATAGTTGAACAAACTCAGATTCAAACTACATTTGTGATTGCGCCCACGAATGTATTTGGATTACAAGTGATTGATTGGATTCACCATTGGCACTTACAACGGGAGAAAGTTTTTTCAACCGATGTTGGAGATGCCTGGAACATTAATGTTGAAGCTCTGGCAAAATTTCTAACTACTTTATTTGAGGAACGTCAACAAATCGTTATTCTATCAGGAGATATTCACTACAGTTCTGTTGCTCACTTGTCTTATGCACGCACTCATTCCAAATTACAGTCTGTCTTGGTGCAGTTAACCGCTAGTGCATTGAAGAATGAAGAGATTTTGACGCGGCTCATTCATACACGATTGAAACATTGGTTGCTACCAGAAAAGGTGCGACATTGGATAGGTTGGATTGATCCACCCAATATGGTAGAAATTTCAGATAAACAATTACACCATAATCGCCAGTTGCTGACTAACTCTGAGTGGCATTGTGTATTGGAGTGGATACCTCGAAACAGCGTTCAGACTTCTTGCTTCAAAGCAGATATATCATCGTTGATAGCTCCCTGCAAACAAGCCAAAAATGCAAAATGGAAATGGTTACAACCCCTGATGTTTTGGAAATTTCGTTGGGTTCAGGAGGGGCGAGAAGTAGTTGGATTTAATAATTTAGGTCTGGTTCACTTTGAGTTAGTAGATGAGAGTAGTTATTGCAAAGTTATTCAAGATTTGTACTGGTTTTCTTCTTGGTATCCAACCCAAGTTGTTTACAGCCGTTTTGAGAGCCAGTTAACGCCTAATCAGTCATTGTTACGATGACCCCCGAAGATCCCCCCAACCTCCCGTAAAAAGCTACTGTGTATACATAAGTGCATCCAGAGCCAGTTTCCACCCAAGAAAGATGGATTCAAATTGTCTTAAACCATGAAAAAGGGTAGGCATTTTAGGAGGTCTACCAGAGGTATAACCTTTCTGGTGTCGTCGAAGCGTGAATTAAGATTGGATTATCCATAGTTTTTGCTTCTCAAAAATTCTCTCCACCTACTTTACATGCGATTTGTGTATACACGCTCAAAAAGTGGGAAAGGGGCTGGGGTGGGGTTCTGATGTTCCCAACTAAACTTTTGCTTCCAAAGACTTGAGTAACTCTGTATTCACACCCGATTCACGAGTCAGGGCAATTTTGCCAGTGCGGGCGACTTCTCTCAAACCAAATTTTTGCAACACCTGCACGATCGCTACCATTTTACCTGGATCTCCTACAACTTCTAAGGTGAGAGAATCTTCCGCCACGTCCACGACTCGCGCCCGAAAAATCTGAGACAGTTCGATCACTTCTGAACGATTGCTAGTACTAGCATTTACCTTCAAAAGCATCAATTCCCGCTCTACACAGGGAGTTTCGGTAATATCTTGTACCTTAAGGACATTGACTAACTTGTATAGTTGCTTGGTGAGTTGCTCGATAACGCGATCGTCACCAGGTACAACCATCGTAATTCGAGAGACTCCTCCTTGTTCAGCAGGGCCAACAGCAAGGCTTTCAATATTAAAGCCGCGACGGGCGAATAAACTAGAAATGCGGGAAAGAACACCCGCCTCATCTTCTACGAGAACTGAAAGGGTATGTTTCATCTTCGCCAACAGAGGCTAGCACAGGATTTGAGGAACGCAGACTCTAGTACCGCTTTGCAGAATTCACTTATTCAATCAAAATTCCTTGAGTTACAAACTCTTGACATTTTGTCAAATATATGTTTTCTTCTGTCGTAGCGTACTACTGCACTAATTGTCAGTGCGACCTTTTATTGTAAACTCAATAGCTGCACTCATTGCATTCTCTAGAGATAAATAATTGGGCAGAAATCATCCTGTAAGGAGTAATTTCATTGAATGTATCTCTTTTCTTTGGCAGATGCGGCATTTTTATGAAGCTTTTATACTCAAGACTTAATGAAATGAACCGAGAAGAGAATAGGAGAAAAGTTTTTATGGGTTGGTTAAAAAGACTATTTGGGATGGAAAAACCTCAAAATGCCGAAGTAAATCCTACTCCGCAGTCAATAGCGCAGACTCCTAGTACTAACGTTGCGTCTACTGCTACTCAATCAATACCCCCAGAACGTCTAGGATTAAGCGGCGAATATGATCAAAGCGGGTTGGCAAAGCGGGTAGCGTTGGCATTTGATCAAGACCCCCAACTCGACGATGTTAATACCCTTTGGGTTGCTCAGACAGGTAGCACTGTGGTGTTGAAAGGTAAAGTTCCCAGTCAAGAAATTCTCAACAAGATGGTTTCTGTAGCTCGTTCTGTTAATGGGGCTACAGATGTTGATACTAACCAAGCCACGATTGGCTAAGTCTTAAGCAATTCAAAATTCAATAGTGGCAAAGGTATTGGTTGGCGCGATCGCTCCCATTGCATAATATTTAGGGAGTAAACAACGGTTAGCGATGCCTGCGGCGGGCTACGCCTACGCCAACCCACCTCCCAATCCAATCTAAAATAGCTTGGTTGACTTGTTCAGGACATTCATCATGGGGACAATGACCCACGTCTTCTAAATTCAGCACTTCCAATTTCTCGTTATATTGGGCAAATTGGTTAGCAAGGGCTGGGGGAACAAACCGATCCTTTTGTCCCCAAATTAACAACATGGGAATTCTTAAGGTTGGTAATACTGTCTTGACACTGGGACTAAAGTTAATACCGATCGCAGCTTTGAATAAAGCACTGAAAGCTCTGGCGGAACCTCTATCTTGGGGAGGCCCTGCCAAAATTTCTATGAGTTCATCGGTAATTGCCTCTGGGTTAGCGTAGGCAAGACGTGCCCAGCGACGCAGCACCCCAGGACGACGCACGAAGTTAAATACAGGTTTAAGAATCAACGGCGAAGCGATAATATTTTTAATTGCTCTGACAAGCGGTTGCAGCACAGGCGGAATTGCTTCTTGCTCTAGTGAAGGGTCAGGTAAACTCATCATCACCATACCCAGCACCATATCGGGGTGAGTGGCGGCGGCGGCCATAGAAATCAGTGAACCGTTAGAATTGCCCACCAAAATCGCTGGTTCACGGATAAATGTTTTCCAAAAATCGTAAACCTGCTCAACCCAGAGTTCGATGCTGTAATTAGCTGCGGCTTTTTCAGAAGCGCCAAAACCCAGCATATCAATGGCGTAAACTGTGTGATGCTCACCCAACACTTCTAAATTATGTCGCCAATGACCAATAGAAGCGCCAAAGCCATGTAGCAATATCAGGGGTATTGTCTTGTGGTGATTTTGGCTAGGGCGAATGTAAGTGTAGCGGGTTTGCCAGCCGCGCCAAACCCAATCCCTTTGATTACCAACCCGTTCCTGCCAGTGTAATGTAGTGGTCACAGTCTCCTTTAATTCATCAGCGTGGAAATACTATTATAAATAAGGTTATATAAGACTTCTATTTGATTGCGTGAAAAAACTCGCCTTCAACTCGAAAAGGCTGATTCCTTACTCTCTACTCTCTCCCTTATCGCGCTTCACGTACCACGCAAAGATTGGCTACGCTATCTTATATCATGTCCGCATAATTAGTTATGCTAACCACAGTCATTACACCCCTCCCCTTATTCTTGGGGAGGGGAGACAAAGCTACGCTTTGGCTCTTTGGGGTGATTCGGGTCTAATAAGCAATCAAGCGGACATGATATTATTTCTCTTTAAAGCAAAGCACCACCACAACTAGAACCACATCCAGCAGTACAACCATAGCAATAAGCAGCAGTTTGTATCTCACTAATCAGGTCTAAACTGTCAGCTTCTAAGAGTTTGCTAACTGTCAAAGTTTCACCATTGTGATTTTTCGCAGGCAAATTCATCATTTGGTTAAAGTCGCAATCATATACATTGCCTAGATAGTCAATTGAGAGTTCATCGCGGCACATCAAATGTTCAACTGTGCCGGGATTAAAATGCGACTCTAAAAACTGCAAATAGCTAGTGTACAGTTTTCGCCGTTCTAAATGCATTTTGGTTCTACCAACTGGTAGGTTGGTAATGGTGAAGAGGTTGCTAAACACAATATTAAAATGTTCTTGTAAGAACATTTTGTAATCTCGTTCTAGGTTGGTCTGTTCGGGAGCTAAGGAAAATTTTTCATCCGTGGGTAACTGGGGATTAAATACCAAGTCCAAAATTAAATTTGGCTCTTTACCATAGCCAAGTTGGTTAAGCCACTGCAAAGCTTTGACTGAACTATCAAAAACACCAGCACCGCGCATTTTATCAACATTATCTGCTAGGTAGCAGGGTAGGGAAGCCACAACTCTTATTTGGTGTTGAGCAAAATATTCTGGTAAATCAGCAAATCCATCTTCAAAATAAATGGTCAAATTAGACCGGACAATCACCTGCTTACCAGTTGCTCTTGCTGCTTCTACCAATGGCTTAAATCCATAATTCATTTCTGGTGCGCCGCCAGTCAAATCCACAATTTTAATTTCGGGAAATTTATGGATTAGCGAAATCAATTGTTCGCAAACTTCAGGAGAAAGTTCTTCTGTACGTTTTGGGCCAGCTTCGACATGACAGTGTGTACAGGCAAGGTTACAACGCTTACCTAGATTAATTTGTAAAACAGTGATTCCCTTTTTTGGCAAAGGATAATTAAGTTTATTTTTAAATGGTGTGACTGTTGATAGTGTAACTTTTGATTGAGTTTGCATTAGTTACTACTCCTTAAAGATGGCAGAGATATATTCAATCAAGTTTTCTAACCTTGCAATAATCTGTAGGTTATTCCACTAAGAATTGCAGCAGTTGGTAAGGTTAAAAGCCACGATAATAGGATCTGATAAAAAACACGCATATTGGCTTTTTTGCTAGTCAAACCTACTCCAAAAATAGAACCAACTGAAACGTGAGTGGTGGAAACCGGAAGCCCAAATCGACTAGCTGCAATGACAAGAACTCCAGTTACTATATTTGCTGATAAACCTTGAGTATGATTCAATGAGGTAATTTTTTCACTCATGGTGACAGCAACTTTTTGGGAGTTGAGTAAACCGCCAAGCGCCATTGCGATCGCAATCGTGATCATTCCCCCCTGAATCGAAAAATATTCAATAACTAAAATGAGTGAGAAAATCTTGGAAGTATCATTTAATCCTCTAGCAAAACTGACAACTCCAGCGCTGAGAAAATGGAAAGTATCAATCATTTTTTGATTAACTGATAGATTCCATTTTGAAATGATATAGTTATATAAGCTATAAATTCCTGCTGCTAAGGGAATAGCAATGATTGGACTGAGTAATAGAGGCAAAATAAAAGAAGTTCCCAAAGCTGCAAAATTAACTTGGAGTCCGATCGCAACTAATCCAGCGCCAACCAGCGCACCTGTTAAACTGTGAGTTGTGGAAATGGGAAACCCCATGAAGGTGGCTATCAGTACAGTTAAACCAGCAGCGATCGCAACTGCCAGATGAAACTCTGGGGCATTAGCGATCGCATCAGGCACTAGTCCTTTTCCAGAAAAGTTTTTAATTAATGTACTTGCCACAAAAGTTCCAGCAACTGCACCAGCAAAAGTTGTAAAAGTTGCCCACAAAATTGCTGTTTGATAGCTGCTAGTTCGGCTACCAAACAACGTTGCTACCCCTTTAAAGTTGTCATTTGCACCATTGGAATATGCTAAAAAAAGCGTGGCCAGAAATAGACTAATTAACAACATTTTGGGGTTTATAAAGAATAAGTCATAATCCAAAATCCAGAATTAAGAATGCAATTTGTGAAATATTCAAATTGTACATTCATTCCCCAGTCGTACAGAGTAATTCTGACTTCTGACACCTGGATTCTTTTTTAACAAATTAACAGCAACCACCACCGCTATAGTGCCAGGTTGAATTGGTCACAATTATTTCTGCTGGGTTGATAGCGGCAAGTTTAGCAGCAGTTTTATCACACACTGCTGCGGGGATACCACGCTGGAGTAGATGACCTGCTGAGTCATCGAAGAAGGGTTCCAAACCAGCATAAACTGCTGTTTTTCCCGTGAAGATACAAGCACCATCTTCTGGAATAGCAACTTTAAATGAGACGGAATCCAGACTTTCTAAAAGTAGGTGTTCTTCTAAATTATAAGTCTGGGAATCTAGTAGACGATAAGGACGACGAGCGCGAATTTCAACTTGACCAAAACCAGCATTTGTAATCCTTTCAGTATACTCTTGATATGTGAGTGCGCCTGATAAACACATGGCTCTTAGTCGGTCATCTTGTTGAAGATGTGCTGGAATTTGACTAGTAGCAATTGGATCGCTCATTTGCAAACGTCCGCCTGGTTTTAATACCCGATAGGCTTCTTTTAAAGCACGGGTTAAATCTTCTGGTTCAAAGATGTTGAAAAGGCAATTTTGCGCCACGATATCGACGCGAAGATCAGCAACGGGTAGGTTAAAAGCATCACCTTCGCGGATTTCTACAAAGCTGGTGTCAAACCACGGGTTTTCTTGAGCAGCAATTTCCAGATTGCGTGCAGCTGCTTCCCGCATGGCTCCAACCGGTTCAACGGCAATTACAGCACCTGCATGGCGGGAAAAATAAGCGAATTGCAACGCTTCTAAGCCGCCGCCAACACCGACATATAGCACGGTAGGTTGGTTTCCTAGTTCAGTGGGGTGAACGGTAGTGCCACAACCATAGTTCATTTCCTGCATTGGCAAAGGAATTTTCAATCCTGGTAGTTGCAGGGGTGTACTTTGCACACAACAAAGTCCAACTTGCGGGGTTTCGGCAACTTCGCGGTAGAATTGCGCTGCTGTTTCTAGATAGGTCATGCAGTTTTAGATTTTAGATGATGACAGCTTTGTGCATCCTAATATAATTAACCCTGAGTTGGATGAGTTTTTACTCAGATTGCCAAAAACCCCAAATCTTCCTATAGTAGAAAACTTTGGGGTTTTACCGTTATTTCACACTGGAAAGGAAACAAGAAGGTAGGGGAAGATGAAAGAGATGAGGGAGTGAGGGACAAGAATTAATAACCAATACTCAATTCCCCATTCCCCATCCCAAATTCAATCATGCAATGTGTAGCCGACACCACTCACAGTTTGAATGAGGCACTTTTCGTTATTGGCTTCAAGTTTCAGCCGTAGGTAGCGCATCTGAAGTTCGATGATATTGGCATCGCCCATGAAGCCGTAACCCCAGACTTCTTGTAAAATGCGATCGCAGGTAATTACCTGTCGCGGACGGGCCAGTAAATATTCTAGTAAATCAAATTCCTTAGCAGTTAACTCAATTAACCTCTGATCCCGGTACACTTGGCGCGTGCGACGATTTAAAGTCAGGTCTTTAAATTCTAAAACATCTGCGCCTTCTACTTGCTGGCTTCTTCGCAAGTGAGCGCCGACTCTGGCTAATAATTCATCAACGCTGAAGGGTTTAACAAGGTAATCATCAGCACCAGCGTCTAAGCCTGCAATGCGATCGCTCACTTCATCTTTGACGGTTAATAAAATTATCGGCACTTTATCAGCAATACTTCGCAAACATCGGCAAATTTCCAACCCCGATAAACCAGGCAACATCCAGTCTAAAATTACTAAATCTATATGTAACTTACGCGCTGCAGTAAGTGCAGTTAATCCATCGTAGGCAATACTGACTTGATAGCCTTCATAATTCAATTCCAATTCGACAAATCGTGCCAGTTTGACTTCATCTTCAACCAGTAAGATGTGCGTCATGATAATGTTAATGATTTCAGCAGGATAAGGTAAGTAAAAATACGGTATGGAAACACTTTAGCGAGGTGTCAGCTACTTAAATAGCCAAACATCTAAATTAGGTGTACGTTAGCTTAGTATAAACCTGAGTAAGTAACAACCGTAAATCTACAATTACCGATCGCTGCTTGATCAAATAACTATCCAACTAGCTATTAGCAATAGGCTGTGACATCTTCACCGCATTCATCAGCAAGATAACAAAGCGCTTTAAAACGCAAACCAACCACTTCCTCGTATAGGGGATTTAATTTACACATTGGAGGAATGTGAAATAGCTTCCGGCTAAAGAGCGTAATGTCTCGCTCAAAGGGACACTGAGCAGGAATAGCTTTGCACAGGAAATGAGCCAATTTGGAGTTATGAATTTCTATCGTTTCCAACCACTGGCGGACTGGATGGAGTAGATGATTGTGTAACCGGGTTTGAATAAAACTTGTCATAATTTTTCACCTTAATAATTTCAAACTAAATCAGTTGGTTGTATTTGAACCTCTATAAATATATACGGTTAGGTTCTATGGTTTTATGCACTGATTGCTCGTTCTTTGGTTCTCTACAGAGATAAAATGAGTCTCTAGGCACACTGTTAACTACAGATGAAATTGCCAAAATTCCGGATGATTTGCCAAGGTGAGCATACTAAATATTGCCGCAAAACTATAGTTAACCAACTTATTGGAGGCGCAGCTACTTACCCTAAAAAAGCATTCAGCTTCAGGTGAACTGCGAAAACTAATGACTAATGACTTTTTTAGTAACAAAAAGTTCCTTTTTGACCAATGGGCACCAAGTTACGACTGGTTCTTTCCTTCAGTGTTTTATCGAGCCGTTCACAAACGTTTGCTGGAGTACGTCGATTTACCAGAGTCAGCAAATGTACTTGATATCGGCTGTGGTACTGGACGCTTACTTGAGCGCCTTGCGACTCAGTTTCCCGACCTGCAAGCGATCGGATTGGATTTATCTGCTAATATGTTGCGGGTAGCAAGACAGAGCAACCGCCACCGTCCACGCTTAATTTATGTCGAGGGCAAAGCTGAGTCTCTTCCGTTTGCTGATGGTCAATTTGATGCTGTTTTCAGCACTATCAGCTTTTTGCACTATTTGGAACCTAAACAGGTGCTTAGTGAGATAGCACGAGTACTTTCCCCCGATGGACGCTTTTACTTGGTTGATTTTACTTCCACAAAAGAGACAGAACCTCAATTATTGCCAGTCTCTCCCCTTGGAATTAGACTCTACAGCCCTAATCAACGTCAACTTCTTGGCTCCTCTGCTGGGTTATTGTGTTTGAATCACCACTATTTACTAGGGCCTATGTTGCTAACAGTTTTTGCTAAACCTCAGATTTGAAAATGGGGAGTGGGGAGTGGGAAGTGGGGAATGAACAAAAGTAAAAGGTTGAAAACAGGTTGTATCAAGCCTTTTCCTGCCTATCTTAATTAGGAATTACGAATTACGAATTACAAATTACTTCGATGTTCCATAAACACCACAGGAACTCTGAACAGCCTTTTAGCTAATTGCGAGAATCTGAATTTCCCTTTGAGCGAAGACTTGCCTCTTGTACTAGGAAATTGTGGCAACTCTTCAAAAGATATTGGCACAAAACCAAAGAGACTGTAAAACTGCGCCAATCGTTCACCTAAACATTCAAGATAAAGTGGTTGCGTTGCTGTATTAATCAAATGCTGCGTTAGCAAACTACCCAAACCGCGACCTCTCCAAGCTGATGCAACGACCAAACTACCAAGTTCTTGTACCCCTGAGAAATTACGTAGCTGTCCACAAGCTACCAGATTGTGTAGGCTTTGCCCGTCGTAAGCATCGCATTCAACTACCCAAAATTGCTGCCAATTTAATTGGGTTGGGTCGAGTTTAGCTGAAAACACCAGCAATCGAATCGACCACTGATCCCTAAAGGTTGCCTTACGAAGCGTACACCCAGATGGTAACGATAGATGGCTCTGATTCATTAATTACACTTTCATAGTTTATATCACAATCATCACATCATATTATTCACCTACTACAGGGAGCGCGGAAATAAACCCCCCTTAACCATAGAAAGCGTTGTAAGGTTAAAAACTCTACATTTATGGATTTTTCTCAGTATAGATGAGTAGTACTAAACAATACTTTCGATAGAGGTAGAAATCAGCCATAACTATATCTGGATAGATGCACTCACACTCCTAATCTTCTTAAGATAATTTCAACAATAAAATTATTAGGAATGTAGTAATGTCTGAACCACAAAAATCTGGTAGCCAAGAAAATACACCCGATTCTTCTGGTAATTACGAAACCACTCTTGACGAAAGTCAGCGCAAAACTGGCGATGATGAAAAGAGTGATGCTAAACCCACTGCTACACCAGAAGCACCAGAAAATGATTCTGTAGCAGGTAGCCCTAATCAGGGAACTGAGTCACGTTAATTGGTTTGAAGTTTGCCAAATTTCAATAATCTTCTTGGGTTTTTTAGTAATCCCGATTTACTAAACGTTGAGTGGATAGTTGTGGTTTATATCACGATTATCCACTCATTTTTGTTGTATGAGAATCGTCTTTAGGGTGGGGCTAGTGTGATAAGTGCGTAGGCGCAGCCCACCATAGGCTATCGCTTTAGTACAACATCTGAAGTTTGTCAGCACAAAGTTAAGGAAGAATCATCTATCCTTAAAAATCTTTAAACTTCACGATTCTTAATCATGACAGCTTCCTCCTGTGGCTGACAGAAGTCACACAATCCAATAGGCTGATCTTAAAGTGGTGATTTTTCACAAAGCTCATCTGCACAAAAAGGTAGGCTTCGTTGTCTGGCACTTTTAGATGGTTGCTTATCCTCTCTCATTACTTAGTCGTTAATAGCTACCTATACAGAAAATGTCCCTTAAAATTGTCCAGAACTTTGATAGCAGTTTCACTCTTGAAGCACAAGCTCAAGAAACTTTATTCAATTTATTGACAAGTAAGGCTTTTTTAAACCAAATTTGTCAACAGTTGCGGTGTGAGCAAGTTAAATTTACAGAATTACTTTTCCAACCAGTTCCTTACAGCTTAACTACCACTAAAGGAATGCCAGCAGAATTTGAAAAATATCATGAATCTGATGAATATGCAATCATTAACGTACCACCAAATTTTATGTTTAGTGCTAAAATTTTTAAACCCAGTCGCCTTTGTGCAATTTACCAAAAATTGGATAAAAGGTAATTTTAAAGATATTTTTTCCCTAATTAGCAATTTTGAAGGCAAATAGTAAGTTTAATATTTGATGTATGGCTCTTGAAACGAATCTTTCTTCTTTGGCAGCCCTGGAATACATTCCTTACATTGACGATCGCGGCCAATTACCCGAACAATTTCAAGGAAAAATCGGGGTATATGCTATCTTTGACCAAGAAAAAGTGCTGCAATTTGTAGGATACTCCCGTGATGTTTATCTCAGCCTCAAACAGCATTTAGTCCGTCAGCCACAGCAATGCTATTGGGTAAAAGTTCAAACTATTGAACGCCCTAGTCGCACAATTTTAGAAAATACTGAAAATGCTTGGATTGCTGAAAATGGCAGTATCCCTTGGGGAAATGGGGATCAAAAGGAAAAATGGACTAATCCCATTGATGTCAAAGTCGTAATGACACCTGAAGAACAGGCAAATTATCAACATCCAGCTAATGATGAATTAGCACAAATAAAAATTCTTAAAAATGTGGCGCGGAGAGTAGAAGCAGAAATTTCAACGCAATTGTTAGAAGTGCGAGGTTTGCAAATGCAAATTCGCTTCAATCCTAAATTGAAAGAAGAAGGATTATTAGATTTGAAATGAAGGTAGTTTTGGGGAAAGCTATCTTAAGAATATTGCTTGTAATCTCCCATGACAATACAGCTACTGAATGATCGCTATCAAGTTATCCGCACACTGGGCGCTGGTGGGTTTGGTGAAACCTATCTAGCAGAAGATACCTATATGCCCTCAAAGCGCCGTTGTGTGGTTAAACAGCTAAGACCGATTCACAACAATCCCCAAATTTACCAGTTAGTGCAAGAAAGGTTTCAACGCGAAGCAGCTATTTTAGAAGAACTTGGTGGCGCAAATGACCAAATTCCAGCATTGTATGCTTACTTCTCTTCAGGCGGACAATTTTACTTAGTTCAGGAGTGGATTGAAGGCGATACCCTAACTGGAAAAATTCAAACGCAGGGACTATTTAGTGAAGGCGCTGTCCAGGAATTATTCATGAATTTATTACCCGTCCTGGATTACGTTCACTCAAAGCATATCGTTCACCGCGATATTAAACCGGATAACATCATTGTGCGTCATCGGGACGGTAAACCAGTCCTGATTGATTTTGGTGCTATACGGGAGTCAATGGGAACAGTAGTAAATTCTCAAGGCAATCCTACCAGTTCGATAGTGATTGGTACACCTGGCTATATGCCGAGTGAACAAGCCGCAGGTAGACCAGTTTATTCGAGTGATTTATACAGTTTAGGAATGACGGTAATTTATTTACTGACTGGTAAACAGGCGCAACAACTAGAAACGGATTCCCAGACGGGTGAAATTGTCTGGCGACAGTATGCAAGTCATGTTAGCCCAATTATGGCAAGAGTAATCGATAAAGCGATCGCTTATCATCCGCGCGATCGCTACCCCACAGCCAGAGCAATGCTGGATACTTTGCAGAGCATAGCAAATCCAATTTTGCCGACGCAACCCCTCTTGGCTCAACCGACTGTAGTCTCTGCACCGCCACCTCAAACAGTGCCTGTCAAACCACAACGGGAGCAACGCGATTTGGTGAGGTAGGATCAAAAACCAGCGATCGCTAACAA
>NZ_CAXTNE010000189.1:0-16034 GCF_964245445.1 uncultured Nostoc sp. | reverse complement strand
GCCTATCTTAATGGATTAATATTTGCTCGCTAAATAAAAACTGGGATGCTCCCAACCCTATTTTTGTTTTTAGTAGGTTTACTCATAATAGCGACAGGCTCATTTATCAACTGTCATTTTGATAAAGAATCAAATAGTTTAGCTCTCAGCCGCTATCGATGGTTTGGCAAATTGGGAAAAGCGGTTTTTTTGTACTCGTTGAATGAAATTGTTGATATTAAAGTTGAAAGTTCTGATTCTAGCGAATGTGGCATGGTTCATCGAGTTAGTTTAATGTTAATATCTGGTGAAACCGTACCTTTAAGTGGGTGCTATAGTTCTGGGTTTCAAGAGAAACAACAAATAGTTAATATGATCAAAAGTTTTCTCGCTTCAAATTAACAACTGTTTATCCCAGAACTACAGGATTACATCTGCAATGGTTAGTAAGGGCGTACATCTGTACGTCCCTACTCGTGTATCTGTAGCAGGTATTTCCTGAAATAGTATTATTATTGTCAAAAATCAGTAGCCTCTAATTACCACTGGGAATTTCAATTAAAAACTCTGTTCCTTCTCCTGTGGGAGCAGTTGCAAAGGCTTTTGCCTGAAATTGCTCCAACAAGGTTATATGACAGTTTGTTAATCCGGCTTGGTAAATGTCATTGGCTGTAAATGTCTGGTTGTTAAGGTAACGTCCGCCTTGCGTCTGTTGTAAATAAGTATCAGCGATCGCAGGCTCAACGCCAACTAAAGGAGTCCAGCCTTTCGCAAATGATTCAGCGACGAAGTTACCACTCCAATCGTCATTGAAGCTAAAAATTGCAACTCGGTCAGCTTGCAGCAGTTGGCGTATTTCTTGAGTTGTTGTTTTAAAGATGGTTATTCTTATAGTTCCCCTTTCTTGATCTATCCTCGTAATGGGTTAAAAAATAATTTTGGCTTGTACACAACAGAGGACATGGCTAAGTTAATGTTGCCAGGACAAATCAGAAAAGCGATCTGCTCCCCCTGTGATTTTATTTGGAAGTCCCTTAAGGGATCATGCCAATAGCCACCGTAGGATGCCAAAAAAGCTGTAGGGCGAAAGCATGTAAAATAAGTAATTTGTCAAAATTTACCTGACAGACTACGGAATTTCAGGTTAAATGTTTTAAAGTATGCACTCTGCAAGAGTTGTCGGGTAATATTCGTGACACAACAAGACCAAAAACCCTCTCGTTCTTTCGCTGGAATTGCTGGCATTGTTGCCGCAGCCACATTAATTAGTAAAGTCTTCGGTTTAGTGCGGCAGCAAGCGATCGCTGCCGCATTTGGTGTTGGTGCTGCTGCCACCGCCTATAGTTATGCCTATATTATCCCTGGCTTTCTATTGATCTTACTTGGTGGCGTAAATGGGCCATTACACAGTGCGCTCGTCAGCGTTTTAGCCAAGCGTCGCCGAGAAGAAGCGGCTCCCCTAGTGGAAACGGTGACAACGCTGGTAGCTGGATCGCTGTTGGTGGTGACAGTTGCTCAAGTTTTATTTGCGGATGCGATCGTGGATTTAGTCGGTCATGGTTTGGAAGCGACAACCAGAGCGATCGCAATTCAACAACTTCGCATTATGGCACCAATGGCTTTATTTGCCGGATTAATTGGCATTGGCTTTGGTACTCTCAATACAGCCCATCAATATTGGTTACTCTCCATTAGTCCTTTATTATCCAGTATTACCGTTGTTGCCGGTCTTGGTATCTTGGCTATGCAACTGGGCAAAGACATTATTAAGCCGGAGTACGCTTTAATCGGTGGAATGGTGTTAGCTTGGGGAACCTTGGCAGGAGCCATTCTCCAGTGGTTAGTGCAGCTAATTGTGCAGTGGCGGTTAGGACTAGGCACATTACGCCTGCGGTTTGATTTTAAATCCCCAGGCGTTCAAGAGGTCATTAAAATTATGACTCCGGCAACAGTTTCCTCTGGAATGATGCCAATTAATGTTGCCACTGACCTTTATTTTGCCAGTCCTATCCCTGGTGCGGCGGCAGGATTTAACTATGCGAATCTATTAGTACAAACTCCGTTAGGGATTATTTCTAATATCATTTTACTGCCCCTGTTACCGATATTTGCCAAACTTGCTGGCCCCGAAAATTGGCCAGATTTAAAATTACGCATTCGCCAAGGACTGTTACTTACTGCTTTCACTATGCTACCGCTAGGGGCGTTGATGGTGGCGCTATCTGTGCCTATTGTGCAGGTGGTATATGAGCGCGGTGCTTTCAAGCCAGAAGCCACACAGCTAGTTTCATCTTTGCTAGTCGCTTACGGAATTGGGATGTTTGTCTATTTGGGACGTGATGTTTTGGTACGGGTATTCTACGCTTTAGGCGATGGACAGACACCTTTTCGCATCAGTATTTTTAACATTTTGCTCAACATCATATTAGATTGGTTTTTCGTTAAACCTTTTGGCGCTCCCGGTTTGGTGTTAGCAACAGTGGGTGTAAATTGCAGTTCAATGTTGATGCTGTTATGGTTGCTTGATCGCAAGCTCAATGGTTTACCTTGGCGTGAATGGAGTTTGCCGATTTTGGGTTTGACTGCGGGTAGCTTGGTAGCTGGGGTAGCAAGCTATGGGACATTGGTTGCTTCTCAACAATTCTTAGGTAAAACGGGTTTACTGATTCTGGTGTTGCAATTGTGTATATCAGGCTTCGTGGGGATTGCAGTGTTTGCTGCGATCGCTTCATCAATGAAAATACCAGAGGTGAATAGTTTTATATCTCGTCTACGTCAGCGCTTTTTGAAAAAATAACTGTTATTTGAAGAAACTTTTGCCGTCAGTTAACGTCACAAGAGTAATCAGTCTCTGAGCTATTTCTTAAGGGCATCAAAAAGTCAGACAACTGACATCTTGCACCATTCTCAATAAACTTAGGGTAGGCACTGCTAGTCCCTAATCTCCAAGTCGCCAGTCCCAAGTCCCCAGAGTCCTCTCAAAAGGGACGAGATTTGGGTAATATAAAGTAGCTATCTTTTCTGCATGGCAGATCCTGAAAGAAAAGCTTTCTTTGTCTTACCCCTTGGAGATATTTCTATGCTGACTTTAAAAATCGCTGTTTATATTGTTGTTGCCTTCTTCGTAACTATCTTCGTCTTCGGATTTTTGTCAAACGATCCAGCTCGTAACCCCGGCCGTCGGGACTTAGAGTAAAAGGGCGATAAATCATCCGCGACTTTAAAAGGCGAAAGATACTAAACCCCACGGAAACTTACTAAACTTTCGCCTAGTAAGTTTCCTCCTCAAAGTGGCTTGCTACCGGTAGCAGAAGGCGACAGTCGGAAGGCAAAATGTATATTTAATCCTTCCGTCCGTCATTTGGCTGTTTGTTAGCCCGATTATGCTCAAATATGCTTCATCCAGTTCTGCCGCCTGATCCGCCTTTTATCCTCGAATCTTTACAAGCTGTAAATCCCGCCTCATCTGCTAGTCATACAAATTTTCTTTCAGGTGTAGATACTGGAATACACGAAAAGACAAACAAATCCAAGCAGCCCAAAGATTTGGCCCAGTTGGCAATTACGGGTAAAACCAAGAGTGATCCGCCATTGCCAACTGTGATCAACTCAACTCAGGATGGCTTGGTAGTTGCCGAAACTCCCTCTGTAACCCATTCACCAGAAACCTTCCCACTAGAAATTTCGCCCATCAACAGTTCTGGAACTGCTGCACTTTTGGGGCGATCGCTGATCGGTGGTTATCCCACGCAGGAGGTTAAAACCTCTAATTACCAAGATAAAGAAGACACAAAAACAAGTCCGAATGTCGGCGTTCGGCGCTCGGAACTTCTGCTAAGAGCGGCGTTACGCAAGCAGGAGACGCATAGAGTTGCCACTACGTTGCCAAGAAAAGTTGGAGCGGAAACTTCCTCTATAAACGTAAAAGGTGAACCTTCTCAAAAACTCAGTGAGCGATGTCTGACGACAAGCCCTTCTCTACGAGAGGCTGCGCCAACGGGTTCGGGGGTGACGCTCGAAGACTCGCTAACGCTACGCTATCGCAATCGACGGGAACCGCCATCGCTCTTAGCGTCTCCCCTTGGGAGAAGACTGCGACCCCCTCACCGCTTTGCGTCTGTGCCAACTCTCAACTCTAGTAGAGAAAAGCAAACCTTTTTGGATGGTAGCTTTAGCTATAGAGTTTCCCCAAATCCCCAACTTGTCCAGTCTTTGCGTCCTCTTCAAACTGTCCCCAGTGCTACAAACAGCAACAAGTTAGTCGAATCCAAGACGGGAATTTTAGCACAGAAGTTAACCCAGCAAAAACAGCAAAGTGATATTACTGCACCACAGTCTTCAGGAAGAGACAAAATCTCTGAATCTGCTGCTGATCTTGCACCGAGTTCTCAATCAGTGCAAAATTTTATAAAATTCACGTCTCGTAACCCGACACATCAACTCTCAAAGCCCATCACTGTAGGATTCAAGTCCCAAGTCCAACAACAAGCTCAAGTACCAACGCCTACACCAGATGGCAATACGATTAATCAGCTACAAAGTCAACCATCTGGTACAACTGCGCCAACTAGCACGCCGCCAGCCAAACCAAGAATTGTAGAAGTCACTTCAGATCGGCAAGAGTATGACGAGCAACGGCGAATTATTACAGCTGTTGGTAATGTACTTGTACGATTTGATGGGGCTGTAGTGGATGCCGATCGCCTGCAAGTCAATTTAGACAACTTGATTGCTGCGGGGTTCGGCAACGTAACTTTAACACGGGGCGATCAGGTACTGCGTGGACAACGCTTTACTTATAACTTTGTTCAAGATAGTGGGGAACTGCTAAATGGTAGCGGAGAAATTTATGTACCCTCAGCACAAACAGATTTTGCTTTTTCAGGCACGGGTGTAACTGCTGGTGGAGTTCCAAAACGTCCGCCGAGCGATCGCATTAGAGCCAATCAGCCCATTTCAGGTGTGAGCAGCCCTGGAGGAATTGATGTGGTATTTGGTGGTCAAGCAGATGCTAGCAACATCCCGCCATCGAAAGCAGGGGGTGTAGTGAATCGGCTCAGGTTTGAAGCTGAACACATTGACTTTTATCCGCAAGGCTGGCAAGCAAGGGATGTCCGCCTCACCAATGATCCTTTTTCGCCCCCAGAACTAGAGTTGCGGGCAAATACAGTAACTCTGACGCGAGAATCACCCTTGGTAGACCGCATCAGGACACAGAATCAGCGTTTGGTATTTGATCAAGGCGTCTCCTTACCAATTCCGGTGAATGAGCGGACTATTGATCGCCGGGAGCGCGACGTTACACCTGCAATAGTTTCCCCTGGTTATGATGGAGAAGATCGGGGTGGCTTGTATATTGAGCGTGGCTTTCCAGTGATCGATACAGAGAAGACACGCTGGACGATCACACCCCAGTTGTTAATACAGAGAGCTGTGCAAGAAGGCACGGGTGATTTAGGCGCACTGTTTGCTGTGAAGACAAAGATAAATTCTGTTTTGAGTCCACGAGCAGTCATTGACGGGACTGGGGAATTAACTAGTTTTGACTTGAACAAGCTAGAAGATAATTTGCGGGCGAGGTTAGGATTGCGCCAGACATTAGGGACTTCCCTTCCCCATCTTTTGAATCTGGAGTATAGCTACCGCGATCGCTTTTACAACGGTACCCTCGGCTTTCAAACCGTCCAGAGTAGTCTTGGTGGTATTATTCTCTCTCCTGTGATTCCTTTAGGCAAAAGTGGCATCAACCTCACCTATCAGGGAAGCGCTCGATATATCAATGCCAACACCGATCGCCAAGACTTACTAGAACCAGTGCGGGAAAACGATCGCATCTCACTAGGTCGTTTACAAGCCAGCGCTTCCCTCAGTACTGGGCTGTTGCTGTGGCAGGGAAAACCATTACCACCCACTGCCACTGGGGGATTACGATATACGGCTAACCCTGTAGTTCCTTACTTGCGAGCGATCGCTGGACTTACAGGCACTAGCAGTTATTACACCAATGGGGATAACCAAAGCACCCTAACTGGTACAATTGGCTTACAAGGTCAAATTGGTCATTTTTCTCGACCTTTTTTAGACTACACAGCCTTTAATATTACTTATTCTCAAGGCTTAAACAACGGATTATCACCCTTTTTGTTTGATCGCTCCGTTGATAACCAAGTGTTGAGCGCTGGGATATCACAGCAAATTTACGGCCCTTTTCGCTTAGGCTTTCAAACATCTGTTAACTTGGATACTGGTAAAGAAACCAGCACCGACTATATTGTGGAATATAGCCGTCGCACCTATGGCATCACCTTGCGTTACAATCCGGTGTTGGAGTTAGGCGGTATCAGCATCCGAATTAGTGATTTTAACTGGGGTGGCGGCACTGATCCATTTTCTGAAGTTAAACCAGTGGTAGGCGGCGTGCAACAGGATTATTAGTCAAATAGTTAGCAGTCGCCCTACTTGACACTTGATTCTTGAAGATTTTCTATCTTTTGCCCAGTCTAAGGATTTGGCACGACTCGACAGCTTATTGCACAATTGGTTGATGCCACACCAGGTATTCTCAGCTTGGCATAGTCGCCGCTTAGTTGAATACGTGATGGTGGTTGGTGTAGGGTTGCACAGCATCTTTGCACTGCGGCTTGGTACTCTCGCCATTGCTTACGGATTGCAATACTTGCAGCATCGTTACCTAAGTCTGAAAATCTTAGCCCCGCTCGAATTAGCCAAGTTTCTACATCAGTTGTTTCACCCAGCATTTCTGGTATGGCATTAATCTTTTCCATAAGTAATATCTTTTACACGTATTTAAAATTGCTAATTTTACTTTAAAAAAAACTATTGATAATAGCCAATATAATTATTTATCAAAATCATCAATAAAAATTATTATTTGTATCATTATGAAAGTGAAATGGTATAACTCTTTGCCTAGCAAGGAAATAAAAGCCCATTCCGTATCAAGGAATGGGCTTTTGATTGACTTGTATGTGCGTAGGCTAGCAAAAACCGCAGCGATCGCAAATTAAGATAAATTATATCCAATGGAGGTTAGCGGACTCGAACCGCTGACATCCTGCTTGCAAAGCAGGCGCTCTACCAACTGAGCTAAACCCCCATAAAGCTAAAATAGTAGGTAAATTTGATTGTCGTCGTTATTGTAACTTATATTGTTCCATTACCAAAGGGATGAAGCCAGAAAATATCCAAGTTGTTGCAGCACTGTATAAATTTGTTAAGCTCCCAGATTTTGTCGAGAAACGAGAGCCTCTGCTGTCTTACTGCCAAACGCAAGGTGTGAAGGGGACAATTTTGCTGGCACAAGAAGGCATTAACGGTACAATTGCCGGTTCGCGTCAGGCGATTGATTCTGTTCTCTGCTTTTTGCGTACTGACCCTCGTCTAACAGAACTAGAATACAAAGAGTCCTATACCGAAACCCCGCTTTTTGAGCGGATGAAAGTGCGGTTGAAGCCTGAAATTGTTACTTTGGGATTGCCTGAAATTGACCCAAATGAACAAGTTGGCACTTATGTTAGTCCCCAAGAATGGAATGATTTGATTTGCGATCCAGAAGTAACTGTAATTGACACCCGCAATGATTATGAGGTGAATATCGGTACTTTCCAAAGAGCAGAAAATCCTCAAACTGGCTCATTCCGGGAATTCCCCGATTATGTGCTACGCCATCTCGACCCAACTAAACACAAAAAGATTGCTCTGTTTTGTACAGGCGGCATTCGCTGTGAAAAAGCCTCATCCTTCATGCTTGCCCAAGGCTTTGCAGAAGTCTATCATCTCAAGGGCGGCATTCTCAAGTATTTAGAGGAAATTCCAGCACAGGAAAGTTTATGGGAAGGGGAATGTTTTGTGTTTGACGAGCGCGTAGCTGTTAGTCATGGGTTGGAAGAAGGAAGTTATGAGTTGTGTTTCTGTTGTGGATATCCAATTTCTGAGTCAGATAAAGTGTCTCCAAAGTATGAACAAGGTATCTCCTGTCCCTATTGTTTTGATAACCTCACCGAGGATAAAAGAGCGCGTCAGCAGGAAAAATGGCGGCACTACCAAACCCAAGTTCTTAATTCCAAAAATCAGGATGTAAGTTAAAGAAGAATTCAGAATCCAGAATTCAGAATTCAGAAGCTTCAGCTAAGGATAATTCGGAATTTAAGGGCAAAATTACTGTAAATGTAGTACCGACTCCAACTTGACTTGTGACGCTGATTTGACCTCTGTGAGCATCAACGCACCTTTTAACGATTACTAACCCTAATCCAGTACCCTGAATTGATTGGACATTTGAAGCTCGGTAAAATGACTCAAAAAGTCGCGCTTGGTCTGGTTCGGGAATGCCTATACCTTGATCTTGAATATAAAAAGTTGCTACTTTATTAATCGGGTCGCAGATTAAATCAAACTGAATATTGCCGCCTGTTGGAGAATATTTAACCGCGTTTGAGAGGAGATTTTCAAACAGGTAATGTAAGAGTCCTTCATCCATTACGGCATCGGTGCGATCGCTATGACAAGTAAAAACAATTTCATACAGGCTACTTTCAACAATAGAAAAATCTTCGATTAACTCTCGACAAAATTGTTCTAAGTTAAGTGGAGCAGGGTTGTATACGAGTTTTTCTGCTTCTGCTCGACCCATAAACAACACTTCTTCCATGAGTTTTTCTAAAGATTGCACAGCACCTTGAATTCGCTTTAAATAAATGCCTCTTTTCGCATCTGTCAAATTTGCTCCTTGCATTTCTATGAGTTCTACTGCTGTTTGAATAACAGTCAAAGGATTACGGAACTCATGAGATACGGTCGAGATAAATAAGGACTTGAGACGATTAAGTTCTTGCTCTTTCTGTAAGGCTTGCTCTAGAAATTTTGTTTGACGTCGTTCGCTAAGATCCCAGAAAACAATTACTACACCATTTATCTGGTCAAGTCGTCGCTTTAGTGGCGAAGCACTATCGCCAATTGGAACTCTTTTTCCGTCTCTTGTAATCAAAGATGTGAATTCCCCTAAATAAACAACCTGCTGATCCCGCAGCACTTTTGTTACTGGGTTTTCTAATGTAATCCCTGTAACTTCATCAACAATATGAAAAATATTCGCAGCTTCGTATCCTAAAGCATCTTTTTGCTGCCAGCCAGTCAATGCCTCAGCTGCGGGATTCATAAATATCATTATTCCCTGCTCATCTGTAGCGATTACAGCATCACTCATTGAGTTTAAAAAGGTTGCTAACTGATCTCGATTCCCTCGCAGTTCACGCTCTAATTGGTGTTTTAGAAGACCGATTTCGATCGCTATTTTTAAATCTTTTATAGTAAAGGGTTTAACGATATATCCGAAAGGTTGGGTAATTTTGGCTCTTTCTAAAGTATGATCGTCACCATAAGCGGTTAAAAAAATTACAGGAACGTCTAATTGCTCACGAATAAGACTGGCAGTAGTAATACCGTCCATCTCACCTTTAAGAATAATATCCATTAATACTAGTTCTGGTTGAGTTTCCCATGCCTTGGCAATGGCAACTTTTCCAGATGAAGCTGTACCCGTAACAATGTATCCTAGTTGTCTGAGTTGGCTAGCAATAGTTCTAGCCACAATCACTTCATCTTCTACGACTAAAATCCTAGCTTGGCCCATTTGATATTTACTAATGCAAAGTTAACTGCGTGAATTTAATTTTGAATACTGTTCCATGATTGCGTTCTATAGTAATCTGACCTTCAAGTTGTTCTGTAACCAAGTCATATACTAACGACAGTCCCAAAGAATCAGTAGTTGTCCAATCTAAATTATCTGGTAAACCAATCCCATTATCTCGGATAGTCATCTCGATACTATTACCAACATTACGTAAAGTAATACTAATTGTGCCTGCTTGTTGGTTAGGAAAAGCGTGCTTGAGGGCATTGGAAATTAATTCATTAATAACTAATCCACAAGCAATAGCTTGGTCAACATTCAAACTCACTGAATCTATATCAGTTTCTAGACCAATTTTCCCAGGCCATATTTGGTAAGAAATTAGCAAGCTTGCTGCCAAATTATCTATATAGTCACCAACATCAATTTGTCCAATGTTAGCGGAAGTATATAAATTTTTATGAATTAGAGATATTGACTCAATCCGGTTCTGACTTTCTCGAAGAGCTTTGATGGCTTCTGGATCTTTAAGTGTTTGAGACTGGAGTTGTAATAAACTGGAGACAATTTGCAAATTATTTTTAACTCGATGATGAACTTCTTTTAATAGAACTTCTTTTTCAGCCAAGGCATTTTTTAACTTTACTTGAGCTTTTTGTCTTTGAACAAGTTCAGTTTGAGCTTGCTCAAGGATGCTGGATTGTTGAATGGCGATCGCTAATTGGACTGTCAGTTGATCGAGCAAATCTAATTGATTTTCTTCCCACTCGCGGTAACCAGAGCATTGGTGAGCAATCAGTAAACCCCAAAGGTGAGAGCCTGGGTTTTGAGAGCTTACTTCTAGTAAAATGGGCACGACTAAATTTGCTTTGACTTTGAACTGTTCTAACAAGCGAATATGGCAATCACTTAATCCGGCTTGATAAATATTAGTGATCGCTCTTTTATGTCTTTGATAATACTCCACTCCCGCGCCTGCTTGAAAACATGTATCATGAATCTGGACGCTCAAAGAAGCAGTCCATCCAGGTTCCACCGATTCCGCCACAATTGTGCCGATCATCTCTGGGTTAAACTGATAAACTACCACTCGATCAACCCCAAGTAAATCTCGCACTTCTTGAACTGTTGCATTCAAAATATCTTGGAGATTTAAAGATTGACGAATCCGTTGAGCAACGGTTCGCATCAATTGCTCCCGTTCGGCTTGGGCTTTTAGAGCCAGTTCGGTTCGCTTACGTTCTGTGATGTCTTGCCCAATACCGATAATTTGACCATTTGAAAGTTTAACATTAGTCCAAGATGTGTCGAGTAAATGACCATTCTGCATCTGAATTTTAAAGTCACTCCAATTGCGTTGTGCAGACTGAATAAAATTAATCACATCTTGTCGATATTTAGGGTTAGGATATAGCGCTTCGACGAGAGCACCAGCTTGGAAGTCTTGAAATTTCCAGCCTAAAACACTTTCCCATTCTTGGTTCACCCATTGAAGTTTCCCATTAGTATCAAAAAGTGCAATCATCAACGGTATACTTTCAAAAACTATCTGCAAAAACTCATTTTGCTCTTGAAGTTTGGTTTCTAAAATTTTACGTTTTGTAATGTCATAAAATACCGTCAAAATTGCTACTTCATTATTAAATTTTAAATATTGCAGTGAAGCGATCGCCCAAAAATAAGTTCCGTCTGCTCTTTTTAATTTAAGTTCATAGTTATGAACAAAGCCATGTTGATTCAGGGCTTCTAACAGTAACTCGAAATCGGCTGATTTATGGTATAAATCTAAAACTTCTCGATTAATGAAATCTTTTCCTGAAAATCGAAAATTTTTAATGAACTCTGGATTAGCATATAATATCAAATTGTCAGACACACCCGAAATAATTAATGGAATTGGAATGGCTTCAAAAATGACTCTAAATCTCGCTTCACTTTCTTGAAGTTTTCTTTTGATTCGTTTATGTTCTGTTATGTCTCGTATATTAACCAACCGAGCGTTATAACTGGCATAGTCTATTTTATGTGTGATAATTTCAACATCAATAATCTCTCCAGATTTTCGCCGATGTTGCCATTGTCCAGAAAAATGTAAGTTAGAGTGCCTTTCTCTTAAATATTCTATAAATATAGGCACATCTTCAAAAGGGCGAATGTCAGTTATTCGCATTTGCAAGAACTCTTCTCGTGAGTAGCCATAGTGGACAACAGCAGCTTCATTTACATCTAAAAATTGCAGATTATTCTGGTTATATACCCACATTGGGTTAGGATTTTTAGAGAAAAGAAGATTAAAACTCCTTTGGCTATCATCAATAACTTTTTGTCGATGTAACTCTAAATACCTAATTACTTGCCCTGCCAACTGTTGTAGGGCTAATTGCTCTTTAACAGTCAAATTTCGCGGTGCAAAATCAATTACACAAAGACTACCTAATGCAAAGCCGTTGGAGGTAATTAGAGGAACACCTGCATAAAAGCGGAAATAATGATTTGATGTTACAAGGGGGTTTGTCGCAAATCGTTCATCTTGTAAAGTATCCGGGATGATTAATATTTGATTTTGTAAAAGAGTATAATTACCAAAGGAAATGCTTCGAGGAACTTCCGATATAGTTACCCCAATTTTTGACTTGAACCATTCCCGTTCTGCATCAACTAGGCTAATAAGAGCGATTGGTGTTTCACAAAGGTTAGCAGCTAGTTGAGCTAATTCATCAAAAATTTCTTCTGGTGGCGTATCTAAAATTTGATACTGATTAAGTACTTCTAAACGCTGGCTTTCATTCTCTGGAAATAGCATTAGTGGTTGTATGAAAAAAACTATTTTGTAATACCAGATTTAATTTGCTAAAATATAAAAATACAATTAATTTCCTGTAAAGTATGCGAATTTTGCGATGTATTAAATTTGCTTGCAATCTCAATGTGAAACAGCTAATAATTTCTCGATAAAAAACCTTAAGAGCAACATCTACGCTCTTTGATACTTAGGAATAAAAAACAAGGAACTGTACTTAAAGAGACTTACTAAAAAAGTATATGTTGATTCAATCTTCATACGAATCTGGCACTGTAAAGTATGTTTGATAGTTTACACTAAGTAAAGATAACTTGTACATATACGCAAAGAACACAGAAAAAAACTCTCTGCATTCTTTGCGCCTCCAGATTATTTTTATCTTGGGCGTCCCAAAGTAGTGATATATAGAACAGCTTCATCAGTAGGGATACCCAAAACTTCATTTACTTGGTCATCAAAGAAACCACCAATACCACTAACGCCTACATTCAGATGTATGGCTGCTAAATTCAAGCGTTGTCCTAAATGACCAGCATCCAGATGTAAGTAACGGTAAACGCGATCGCCATATTGTGCGATCGCAGCTTTCAAATCGGCTGTATGAAACAATACTGCTGCTGCATCCCGCCCTAATTCTTGCCCCAAACAGAGAAAATGTAACTCTCGCCGAAAGTTTTTAAAGCGAATTTGGCGTAATTCTTGGGCTTTGGGTGCGTAATAATAACAACCTGCCTCCAATCCTTTAACTCCGCAAACAGCAATAAATGTTTCTATTAAATTCAAATCAAAGTAATCTGGAGAAATATCTAAACTTTGGTCGATGTAATTTTGCGGTTGGTAAGTGAAATCGAGTAAACCCTTCAATTCATCGAAAGTTAAATCATCACCATTATAAGCGCGGGTAGAGCGTCGCTTATACATAGTGGTTTCCAATTCTGATAGGTTTTGTCCCCAGTTTATCGGTGCAGTGTTGGTGGGAATTTTCAAACAGAAAGGAAAGTTATATTTATCCTCCAAAGATTTTTCTTGTTTGATAGTTGGTAAATTAAGATTGCCAGTGACACCTGATGGGATCTGGGTGTGTCGATGGAAATATGTCAGCAATTCACCATCGGGAATTTCGGGATAACTGGTTTCGGTGGTGGAAGGTAAAGCAGTACATCCTAATGGTAAATTTTGATTGACATCTAACAAATCTGCCAGAGGTAAGACCGCGATCGCACCTTCTTGTTGCGGATCGATATAAAGCAGATCGTTTACCGATTCATCGACAAAACCGCCGATTAAGTGGGGGCGATAGTCAGTAATCGCACCAGCTAACTCGATATTGCCCAACAGGTGTCCCGTATCTAAAAAAATCCGCCGATAAGCCCGATCTTCATACCGCCACGCAGAACGATAAAATACCGCAGTCACAATAATTGCTAATTGGGTATTTTCTAGAGAAGGATGCCAGAAACAAGCTGCTTGGAGATTTTGCCAAACATCACTTTCCCAATAATGCATGAGAGAATGAGTCCGACACTGGTAATTATATAGACCGGGTGGCAATAACGCCGTACCACGGGAAACCACATACACTTCAGCCGGGTATAATCCGCCGGCACTGGGAGCAGCACGTAAATACACCGCACTACCCATAGAGGGCATTCTCGCCGTTAATCCATAGCTGCGAAACAGTAACCGTGAAAGTCTTTGCCACCATTGAGCATCTGAGTTATTAGCAAATCCCTCTGTTTTTTCTTGGATATAGGGTTTGAGATCAAAAGTAGAGCCAATTTTGTACTCTTTGAAAGGCACTGGCTGTTTAGCCCAGTCTAACTGCTGACTTTTAGAAGCGAGAGTCTCAGGGTTGTATTTAGTCCGTTCGTGGTAATGCTGGGCAATTGATTGGTGTAATTCTGGCATAGTACTTTTAATATCCTTGGGGCATCCTTTTTTTGATCTTGGCATTCTTCAGCCTGATTATTTCGTGTCAATTCGTACAATCCTCATAGTCATAAAGTGGTAATTGGTAACAATTGGATTGGACCATTGGGCATTGGAGAATGGGCAACGGGCATCTGGTTAAACAGAATGTAGAAACGTAGCACTGCTACATCTCTACAAGGGTTTTGGATAATGCATATTTAATTTTTGGATATGTCTAATATTTTCACAACTGCCGAATTGCAATTTCTAACCCTTCACATACACCGCTAAGAAAATCTAAATCCAAAGTAGCGATCGCATCACTAGGTTTGTGATAATGGGGATTTCGCAAGAATGCCGTATCTGTCACCATCATTGCCGGATAGCCCAAATCCCAAAAAGGTGCATGATCGCTACGTCTAGTTTGGGGAACTATTAAACCTCGATTCGGCACGGGTAGCCATTGACTAGATACGCCAGCTTTGCGAATATTACGGCTCATCCCAATTAAATCAGGCAATGTCCGCAAATTGCCAATTAAAGCAATAAAATCGCCTCTGTCTGGGTAGAAGCGTTCCAGAGGAGGGGGGTAACTTTGGGAACCAGGCGTAGAATCTGTATAACCTAGCATTTCTAGGGAGATCATTAAGCGTAGCTGTTGCTTTTGTTCGTGCAACAGCGCTGCATAATTAGCACTACCCAGTAAGCCGTATTCTTCCATATCGAAAGCAACTAGCCTTAAGGGATATCTTATAGCTTGGGCAGCAAACTTTTTGGCTAATTCCAGCAACACCGCCACACCGGTGGCATTATCATCAGCCGCTACTGTTCCCGGAACGCCATCATAATGAGCGCCAATTAAAATCAGTGGCAAATCCTTTTTTTGTCGTCTCCCTTGGGAAGGTAAATTTAATATCAAGTTATTACAAGCTTTACCCCTGACTTCAAAGGTGTGGATTTCCACACTCCCCCATTGGGAAAATTGCTGGCGGATGTATTCTTGGACAAAAAAATGTCCAGCCGTTGCCATGTAAGGATCGCGTTCTCGCGCAATCTCAGCCAGGGAAGTTTGTAATCGCTCTGTTAAATTCAAATTTTTAAAATAGTGGCAATATTAAGGTTTTCAACGAAGAGGCAGGGAGCAGGGGGCAGGGGGAAATGACCCCTTGTTGCTGTCGTGGAATGAAGGGGGGAACATGGGTCTGAAGCCCCCACTTCTATTAAGTGGTTCTCGTACCCTACGGGATTATGCGTAACAGGTAGGGTGGTCACTGAGCTTTGCCGAAGTGTCGAATCCTAATTCTGTTCTATCCCCCCTGCTCCTTGCTCCCTGCCCCATTGCCTCTTTTTCAGGCACTCAGAGAAGCAAAGCAAGTATTATTAAGGTGCATTTACAAATTTGTAGATACAGTACATAGAAGTAGCTGGATAACAAGAATTGAGGTTGCTTGGACACACCAATCATCGTCAATGCTATCCTAGTCTTGCAACTATCTGCTCTAGCTGCACTTCTTAGCTTATTGCCTTAATGATGACTATTATACCATTGAGGTGTTTTCATTCAATAGCATAAAGCTAGAGGTAGTTCCGCCCAATCATAATAAATATATAAGACACTTTAGGAGAAGAGTAACGCATGGGCAAGGTAGTCGGCATCGACTTGGGTACAACCAACTCAGTAGTCGC
>NZ_CAXTNE010000188.1:0-16126 GCF_964245445.1 uncultured Nostoc sp. | reverse complement strand
CGAGTATCAAAGACTCATCGCCGAGTATCAAAGACTCATCGCCGAGTATCAAAGACTCATTCACGAGTATCAAAGACTCATTCACGAGTATAAAAGACTCATTCACGAGTATCAAAGACTCGTCGCCGAGTATCAAAGACTCGTCAGCGAGTATCAAAGACTCATTTATGAACATTACTTTCTTGCTGCTTGTTCACCGTTAGGTATTCTTGCTACAATACCTAAATTCTTTTGATAACTGCGATCGCGCACCGTTTCGTTAGAGAAAGACGCAAAAGAAAAGATAAATAATCTTATAGCCGACAAAAAGTAAGTTAAAACTTTTTTCTTTCCCCTCCTCTGCTAAATATTCTCCAGCTAGGTTCATCCAATAGGATGAATTGTCATTTTCACCACTAAGTAACAATAAAGAGGTCAAGTAGAGGATAAAAATATGTCATCTGCTCAAGCACCCTCCCTACCACCGTTGATTCCGCGTGAAATCCTGTTTGGAAATCCCGAAAAAACTAGCCCACAACTCTCCCCTGATGGCAAGTACTTGGCATATATCGCCCCTGATGAGAAAAATGTCTTGCAGGTATGGTTGCAAACTATAGGACAAGAAGACGACAAGATACTAACTGCTGACAAAAAGCGTGGTATCCGCATTTTCTTCTGGACTTATAACGCCGACCAGTTGATTTATATGCAAGACTCGGATGGCGACGAGAACTTTCACCTCCACTTGGTTAATATTCACTCCCAGATTGTGCGTGATTTAACGCCATTCCAGGGTGTGAAGGCCGAACTTGTGGAACTAGAACCAAAATTTCCAGATGAAGCGCTGGTAGCGTTGAACTTGAACAATCCTCAAAAGTTTGACGTTTACCGCATCAACCTTAAAAATGGTGCGGTTGAGTTCGACACTGATAACCCCGGTAACATTATCAGTTGGACATCTAACGCCCAGTTACAAATACGTGCAGCAACAGCTAGCACACCCGATGGTGGTTACGATTTGTTGTTGCAGAAACCCGATAAACAGTGGGAAATTCTTCGCCATTGGGGGCCAGAAGAGGAAGGAAATTCTCTAAGTTTCTCAGATGATGGCAAAACCCTTTATATTCAAGGGAATCATGATGCTAACGCCAAACGTCTGCTAGCAGTTGACCTAGAAACCCGTCAAGAAACTGTCATTGCTGAAGATGAGCAGTATGATGTCGTGGGAATAATTATTCATCCACTGACGCGAGTTATTCAAGCAGTTTCTTTCTACAAAGATAAACAAGAATGGCAAGTAATCGATCGCAGTATCGCCGCAGATTTTGAGGAAATCGCCAAGGTGCGTCCTGGAGAATTCTCTATAATTAGCCGCGACTTGGAAGATAAAACTTGGGCTTTAGCTTATAGAACTGATAATGGGCCAGTTTATTACCATGCCTATAATCGAGAGTCCAAAACTAGCACTTTCCTTTTCAGCAACCAGCCCAAACTGGAAACGTTGCAGTTAGCTTCAATGCAACCGATTTCCTACGAAGCACGGGATGGCTTAACTATCCACAGTTACCTGACAACTCCTGTGGGAATACCGACGCAGAATCTCCCAACAGTCTTGCTGGTTCATGGCGGCCCTTGGGCGCGGGATACTTGGGGTTTTTCTCCCACAACGCAATGGCTAGCTAACCGAGGTTATGCCGTGTTGCAAGTCAACTTTCGCGGTTCCACTGGCTATGGTAAAGCATTTTTGAATGCTGGAAATCGGGAATGGGGTGGCACAATGCACGATGACTTGATTGACAGCGTGAACTGGCTGGTAGAAAAAGGCATTTCCGATCCGCAAAAGATTGCGATTATGGGCGGTTCTTATGGAGGTTACGCCACCCTAGCGGGGTTAACTTTTACACCTGAAATCTTTGCTGCTGGCGTCGATATTGTCGGGCCGAGTAACCTGATTACCCTGATAGAAACTATACCGCCCTATTGGGAACCGATCAAAGCAATGATTTATCATCGCATTGGCAACTTGGAGACAGAAGAGGAGTTTCTCAAATCGCGATCGCCTTTATTTTTTGCTGACCGAATTCAAAAACCTTTACTCATCGGTCAAGGTGCAAACGATCCACGGGTGAAACAATCAGAAAGCGATCAAATTGTTAACGCAATGCAACAGGCTGGTTTACCGGTGCAATATGCACTTTATACAGATGAGGGACATGGTTTTGCCAGACCAGAAAATCGGTTGCATTTCTTTGCGATCGCTGAAGAGTTTCTCGCTAAATATTTAGGTGGGAGATTTGAACCTTTGACAGATATTCCTGGTCATTCAGGAATAGTTAATTAAGCTCATCCAACTTTAAAAGAGGATGGGATTTCACGTTGACTGTTAACTGTTGACGGTTAACAGTTAATAAAAAAAGATGTGCTATGTTACAAAACACCACGGTTAGTTATTTCTGTTTTACGGAATTAGGTGCGAGCGCAATTTTACAAAATCCAATTTTCTCGTTGTTCGCCCTGAATTGACTGTAGAATTCCAAACCTTTCTTCAATTTTGCGCGGCAGAGTGCCTATTCCAAAGATGTAAACACAAGATTCTTCCGGTTGGTCTGTCAAAACACGAACTCTGGCTTCGTCATCTTGCAAACGCTCAATGAGAATAGATGCACAAATTTCAACATCTTCAGGAATCTCATATACTTCCTTTGAAAATGTGAATCTTTTCTCTAAACTTTTTGCAATTTCGTCAATAATGTTTTGTTCAGGCAATGTATTAGTGAAGCGATAAACGTATGTTCGGCGGCACTTTCCATCTTCTAGCAGCTCTAACTGAGGGATATTTATTACCTTTATCTGGCTTGCATCATACTTCATAGTTTTAAGCACTCTGATGATCAGACTCTTCTTTTTGCAAGAGAAAATCGAGATAGTCTTGTAATTGCAACAGCCTCGCTTCAGATAGCTGGCGTAACTTGGCTAAAATCATTTCTTCTTGCTGCCACTGAGCAATGGGGATAATTTGAGATGCTGGTACTTCGATTGTCACATGGGGCAAATCAAACCCTTCTAGACTATACCCGTCCTCTTCCCCTTCAGGCATGGGGTAATGTTCTACAATTGTTGCAACATTTCCTCGCTTCAGGTTGTATTCTGGTAAGTCCTGCGCTAAGGCAACTTGGGAGAATAGGGGGTGCTGTACCTTCATGAGTTGGCTCCTTGATCTGGCACTAAGGTGACAAATTTGGTTGTATCGTTTGCAACCATCCAAATAGTTAAGATATTGAGTTCAACGCCATTAATCCCTCGCAGACACGCACGAATGATATACTTCTGACCATAGCGAGTTGTTTCGATTGCCTCGGCAGGTTGCGTTAAAACTTGAGCGCGTAGATCCCATTCCAGTTGTTGCCAATTGTCTAGTGTGTATCCAGCCCTAGCCAGAAATTTAGATTTATCGTCTTTTGACAACGGCACAAGCAGATATTTGGTTAGCTTTTCTTCAGCGATTATTGCATCCTGCGGTAAAAAGACCATCAACTCATGGCATGAATTTTGAGTAGGAATTATTGACTATATTTTACTGTTTTAGATGATGAAAGTTTGAAAAGCGATCGCACCTCTAAAATCATTTCGTCTGTCTGCCTTTTAACCGCATTGCTTTATCCAGCATTGAGTACTTGTTCTGCTGTTAGCTGAAATTCTGGGAAAATAGTAGATGCGATCGCAGTATTTCCTGCAAATCTAGTTTCTTCATGAAACCCGTCAACTAATATCAGTACAGTAACTGCATTTATTTGTGGATCAACAATCCAATATTCAGCAATTCCCCTGGCGGCATGGAAACTAACTCACCTGCTACCAGTTCATACTGGCTATCGGTCCGATCGTCATACTTCAAATATTCCTCAGGCGTTAGACGTTTGCCAGCGATCGCAGTCATATCACGTAAAGGGTAGTTACGTACTGAATAGTTTACTTCAATCTGGTATAGTCTCGTTGACTTCTGAAACTGATAAATCCACTGTTTTTGCTAGGATATACTCTGCCAATGCCTGATTAATTAGCACTTGATATCCTTGCTCACCTGCCTTTGTTTTGAAGTATTCCACGATGAAAGCATCTAGGAGGATATCAACACGCTGTTGACTCCGTTTAACAGGTTTTCCTCCAACCCGCAGCACTGCTTGCTTCATCTGTTCTTCAGTCACTTCTGGAATGTCAGAAAGATCAATGTCTTCATCTTGCATTGCTTCAATCCTTAGAACCACAAATAATACCAATTCCTCATTCGTATTAACAAAATCAGGTTTAATCTGGAAATCCCGATTAAGTATTTAGCCTGATTTTAAAGAATTGGTATAATTCGCCGATGTTTTTCTGTGGTTCTATTTTGATCAAATTGATTTTTACAATAGATTTGAGTAAATGCCCGATCGCTTCCCTAAAATTGTTGCAAAAACCGCAAATCACTAGCATACAAGCGACGGATATCATCGATTTGATGTAACACCATTGCAAAGCGTTCTACACCAAAACCGGCAGCAAACCCTGTATAAACTTCTGGATCGTAACCCACAGACTTAAGTACATTTGGATCGACCATACCGCAACCCATCACTTCCAGCCAGCGCCCATTCCACTGCAAATCTACCTCAGCCGAAGGTTCAGTAAAGGGGAAATAACTGGCGCGGAAGCGAATTGGTAAATCGCCAAATATTGCTTGTAAAAATACTTTAATAGTGCCTTTGAGGTCTGTAAAAGTTAGTCCCTCATCAATGGCTAAAAGTTCTATTTGATGGAAAACTGCTGAGTGAGTCGCGTCTACATTATCTCGCCGATAAACTCGCCCTGGAGCCACAACCCGAATCGGTGGTTCTTCTCTTTCCATGTAACGAATTTGCACTGACGAAGTATGAGTGCGTAGAAGATTCCCATCCGGCAGGTAAAAGGTATCCTGCATATCACGGGCGGGGTGGTCAGGCGGGGTGTTGAGAGCCTCGAAATTATAGTAATCTGTTTCCATCTCTGGCCCTTGAGCTACGGTGTACCCCATACCGACAAAGATATCCAGTGCCCGGTCGATAATTCCATTGAGGGGATGAATGCGACCTTGGGGGCGGTAAATTCCGGGCATAGTTACATCCAGAGTTTCCGCCTCTAGCAAAGCTTGAATTTGTGCAGCTTCTAAGGCAGCACGTTGCTGGTCTAGACTAGTTTGCAGGGATTCTTTGACTGTATTGGCGATCGCTCCAATTTTCGGCCGTTCCTCTGCACTCATCTGCCCCATACTTCGCAACAGCGCCCCCAGTTCCCCTTTTTTACCCAGATAGTTAACTCTGAGTTCCTCCAGATGTTCTAAGGTGTCGGCGGCTGCGATCGCTTTTTCTCCTTCCTGCCGCAGTGCTAAAAGTTGAGCTTCTAAATTGCTAGTCATTAGTTATTAGTCATTGGTCATTAGTCATTAGTCTATATTCAAAAGCTGTAAGCTGCTCGATAAATCAACTTACAGCTATGCCATTAACATCAGCTAAAGGTGAGGCTCGAAACCAAATCTCTGTTTATCAGTTGCAAACGATTGGGCTAGCAGAGGGGGCGCGTAAATTCAGCTAACATTTCACTTACAACAAGACTTGGAAATTGAGCAACTTGTCTTCAAGGTAGGCTAACTTCCACCCTAGTCTACTAGTACAGCAGGCGCGGAAATAAACATACCATTTCAAATGGCGCAAGAAGCTCGGAATACTCTGTATGCGTGACTTTTGAGAGCCAGTTGCTTCTCCTAAGGGGAGACGCTGCGGACCAAGCTCTAGCTGCTTTTTACTTTTGACTTCCCCGAACGCGAATTTATCTCCAAGAGTTGGGGCTGACTTCCGCCTTGCGGTACTAGTAAGTATAAATGTTTTTTTGCTGCTTGTGACCTCAGACATTGACAAATGGCTAATAACAAATAACAAATAACTAATGACCAACGATTAATGACTAATGACCAATGACTAAAGACTATGAAATTACTAATTAGCAACGATGACGGCATTTCTGCCTTGGGGATTCGTACCCTAGCCAACTACTTGGCAGAGGCAGGTCATGATGTGAGTGTAGTTTGCCCAGATCGAGAGCGATCGGCAACTGGACACGGATTAACTCTACACCAACCCATTCGCGCCGAAATTGTTGAAGAGATTTTTCATCCTGCTGTCAAAGCTTGGGCTTGCGATGGTACGCCTTCAGATTGCGTTAAATTGGCGCTGTGGGCTTTGCTAGATACTCCCCCCGATTTGGTTCTCTCTGGCATTAATCAAGGTGCGAATTTGGGAACTGAAATTTTGTATTCCGGTACTGTTTCGGCGGCAATGGAAGGTTTAATTGAAGGCATTCCCAGTGTGGCGCTGAGTCTTATGAGTCACACTTCTAAAGACTTTCAACCTGCTGCTAAGTTTGCCAAAATTCTCGTAGACCAGTTAGCCCAAAAACCCTTGCCGGATTTAATGTTGCTCAATGTCAATATTCCTGCCCTTAAGTGGGAAGAAATTGCTGGAGTTACTCTTACCCGTCAGGGAGTACGACGTTATATTGATGTGTTTAATAAACGAGTTGATCCTCGTGGAAAAACGTACTACTGGTTAACCGGAGAGGTAACTGAGGATGTAGAACCCCCAACCGGATTAAATCTGCTTCCAAATGTACCATTAGACGTGCATGTTGTACGTAAAAACTACATCAGTATAACTCCGTTACAATACAATCTTACTTACGCAGATGGGCTAAATAAATTGTCTGAGTGGGAATTCAATTTTCCGTGAATCATTTGATTTATCAGGATAAAACTAGAATTATTTAAAGGCATCAGAGAAAAATGTAGGTTATAACGTAGGGGCACTATTGAAATAACTGATACACATCCACCGGAAAAACTGGAAAATTCTACTTGAGACTATCTCATTCAGATTTACACAATTAGCCAGAAACAGGGTATGCTGTTTTACCAAGAAATCCTCCCTTTAGCAAAATCGGTAAGACAGCATAAATTTAGACAAAATCAGTAACAATTTTTCCACTTATCGCCCGCTCAGTCCAGCAAGCAACACCATGTCTAGGATAGAGAATCAATTTACCGTACAATTTTGGGGCGTTCGCGGCAGCATCCCCAGCCCAGGGCCAAACACCGTTCGTTACGGTGGTAATACCCCTTGCATATCAATGCAAGCGGGCGATAAACGCTTAGTTTTCGATGCTGGCACGGGACTACATGTTTTGGGGCAATCTTTGTTGCGCCAAATGCCGTTAGAAGCTCATATATTTTTTACCCATTCTCACTGGGATCACATGCAGGGTTTTCCCTTCTTTACCCCAGGATTTGTGAAGGGGAATGACTTTCATATCTACGGCGCGATCGCACCTGATGGTTCTACTATAGAACAGCGCCTCAATGACCAGATGTTGCACCCGAACTTTCCTGTACCCTTGCAAATTATGCAAGCCAATTTAAGTTTCTACGACATTCGACCGGGGCAACCAATCCACATTGATGACGTTACCGTAGAAACAGCACCTTTAAACCATCCAGGTGAAGCTGTAGGATACCGCGTCAACTGGCGTGGTAGTGCTGCTGCTTATATCACTGATACCGAACATTTTCCTGACCAACTCGATAATAATGTGCTGTGGCTAGCTCGTAATGCTGACATTCTGGTTTACGATTCCACTTACACAGACGAGGAATACTATTCCCCCAAATCCCCGAAAATTGGCTGGGGACATTCTACCTGGCAAGAGGCGGTGAAAGTGGCACAAGCTGCTAACGTCAAAACTCTGGTGATTTACCACCACGATCCCGCACACGATGACGACTTTTTGGATTGTGTAGGGAAACAAGCAGCTGCAAAATTTCCTGGGGCTATCATGGCACGCGAAGGATTGGTACTTCAGATTCCCACCTCTGTTGTCTTATCAGAATCTTTTCCTGTTAGTAAGTTTTCTACCTAAAGATTGCGATCAGAGAAATTGGAGATTTTAGATTAGATTGGTGATCAGAAGCTTTCAGCGCGAGAGCGTACCTGTTGGCTGTACGGTGAGACAGCGCTGCCGGGAGTTGTCATGCCAACCATAGGATAAGGGCGACAACAGGAGGACATACCTTATAGATTCACCAACACAGCCCAGATACCCATAGACACCCTCTCTTGCGGCTGATCGGAGGGTAAAACCTTCGCAGTCTCAACAACGAACTAGAGCCTTTTTAGCTCTGATATTTGGGTTATCTGGACTTAGTAATTAGCTGTCAAGCTAATAGCACAAGATACCATCTTGGGCAACTTGCCGTGGGTTAAGCTTTTGGCTGATAGCTAAAAGGGGTAGCATCAACACCCTGGCTGATCGCACAAGACCTCATGGGCAGTTAGTGAATGTCCTCCTCAAGGCGGTTTACCATAAGGTAGCTTCCTGCTGATAGCTAAAATAAACCTAAAATCTCAGAATCCACGTGCTAAATTTGTCTAAAAATGGGTGTTCTGTGTGGGTTGCTTCTTCTAGCGTTGGGCTGCTAACGCCGACTGCTGTTGCCCTTGGCAAGTTTGATGGTGTTCATCTTGGTCATCAAAGGGTAATTCAACCAGTCTTGCACGCTGGTGCTAACTTGTCAGTAGCCAGTAGTCCAAAGTCAAAGGAAAATCAACAACTAGCAAATCAAGAATATATTTACTCAACAGTTGTCACCTTTGACCCCCATCCACAGGAATTTTTTACGGGGCAGCCCCGGACTTTGTTAACGCCACTGGATGAAAAAGTCCAACAATTGCGATCGCTTGGGGTAGAACAACTTGTATTACTACCCTTTGACAAAGAATTATCTGCTTTGACCCCTGAAGAATTCGTCCAAAAAATTCTTGTGCAACAACTGCGATGCCAGCAAATTAGCATCGGGCAGGATTTTTGTTTTGGCGAAAAGCGCAGTGGCACTGCTAAAGATTTGCAATTAATCGCTGCCAAGCACAATATCCCAGTTACCATCGTTCCCTTACAAACTTATACAGGTAACTCGCCCACCGAAAGCAGTTGCGTCAGTACTAATCCGACTCAGGATGCCCGCATTAGCACTTCATTGATCCGCCAAACCCTTGAGCAAGGCGACATCGGAAATGCAAATCTACTACTAGGACGCCCCTACACTCTCCTTGGAGTTGTCGTTCAAGGTCAACAATTAGGCAGAACAATTGGCTTTCCCACCGCCAACCTCCAACTACCAAAAGAAAAGTTTTTGCCCCGCCAAGGAGTCTATGCTGTCCGCGTTTTCATTCTCAGTGAAACATCAGATGTTGCTCCTAGTGAAAGCTTGGGCGTAATGAACATCGGTAATCGCCCAACTGTAAATGGTACTTATTCATCTGCGGAAGTACATCTGTTCGATTGGTCTGGTGATTTGTATGGCAAAAAACTGGCTGTGGAACTAGTGAAATTTTTGCGCCCTGAACAAAAATTTGCTTCTCTAGAAGCCCTGAAAACACAAATTCAACTTGACTGCGTTGTTGCTAAAGAAATTTTGAGTGCTAAAGCGCAAAGTTAAAAGTTAGGAGTTAGGAGTTAGGAGTTAGGAGTTCTAAGTGGGAACAATGTATTTAGGGAAATTGGGCATGGAGAAGAGTCAGAGAGGCGGGGTGCGGGGGTAGAGGGGAAAACTCTTCTCCCTTGCTCCCTGCTCCCTGCTCCCTGCTCCTTGCTCCCTTGCTTCTTTCCTCATCCCCCTACTCCCTACTCCCCGCACCGCATGAGAGAAAAAATTGACGCTTTAACGCAAAATCTGGCTCTTACCATTGTTGGCAAAGCTGAGGCAATACGTTTAGTACTAGTAGCCTTGTTAGGTGGTGGTCATGCCCTGCTAGAAGATGTCCCTGGTGTTGGTAAAACCCTACTCGCTAAATCTCTAGCTCGTTCACTGGATGGTAAGTTTCAACGACTACAATGTACCCCCGATTTACTGCCAACTGATATTACTGGCACTAACATTTGGAACCCAAAAAGCGGCGAATTTACTTATCTTCCTGGGCCAATTTTTACCAATATCCTCCTAGCTGACGAAATTAACCGCGCTACACCCCGCACTCAGTCAGCTTTACTGGAAGTCATGGAAGAACATCAGGTAACAGTTGATGGTGTCTCTCGTGCAGTTCCTCAGCCTTTTTTTGTCATTGCCACTCAAAACCCTATTGAGTATCAAGGTACTTTTCCGCTACCGGAAGCGCAAATGGATCGATTCATGTTGTCGCTGAGTTTGGGCTATCCTTCCGAGGCAGAAGAACTCCTTATGCTGCAAAATCTCCAAAGTGGTGTGAAGGTTGCTGATTTACAGCCTTGTATTACCTTGGCAGAAGTACAGGAATTGCGTTACCTCTGCTCTCAAGTAAAAGTGGCAACTTCCTTGCAACAGTACATCCTCGAATTGGTACGAGTAACACGGCAAGATGAGGAAATAGCCCTTGGTGTTAGTCCGCGTGGCACATTAGCATTACAACGGGCTACCCAAGCGCTAGCTTTTCTATTAGGGCGTGATTATGCCATTCCCGATGATGTGAAATTTCTCGTCCCTCATGTTCTTTGCCATCGCCTGATTCCTAGAGGCGGACGGAATGCAAGAACTGTTGTTGAGCGATTATTGCGATCGGTTCCTATTCCTTAAAGATAACTGTTGCTTCTAAGCTTTTACCTAATTGCTTTCTCTTGAAAATGCTACTAACAGAACCTGAAATCCAACAAGTTCTAGACCAAGCTAAAGCTGCTTTTCCCAACTTGATTAACTAGGAATACAATAATGAAAAAAATGGGGAGTATTTTGGCTTTTCTATATGGGGAGAGTTTGTTCTTAACCCCGATGAGCTAATGCCACGACGTTTTTTTATCACACTCGATACTTATGAAGATAAATGGCGAGGATGTTTAAGCATAGGGCAACACACCTATCTTTGGTCAAGTGCTGATGTAGGTGATGCCCATTTGCTAGATACAGAACCAAGTGAAACTTTAGAAGAGGCAATTACAGTACTGAAAACAAAAATTGTAGAACTGTTAGCAGCTTTTTCGGTAGTTGTCTAAAAGAGACAGTTATGAGCAACTCAAGCCACTGCTCATAACTGCCGTTGCTTTATGGAAATTCTTCCTAATGCACCTAAAATCCTTTAAATGTTAGGATCTCCTACAAAATCAGGCAGACAACAAATGAAAGCGATCGAAGTTATCGGCAGGATTTACTCTCAGGGAAACCTAGTTTTAGATAAGCCAATTCAGGGAACCACTTATCCTCATCAGGTTCGAGTAATTGTGTTGGTTCCAGAACAGGCAGAAGCAGAAGAGGATGATCCTGATGATACACCCGTCGAGGAGATTAAAGCCAGCTTGAGGAGAGCCTTGCAGCAAGCAAAAGCTGGGCAGCGCCTGCCATTATCCGAAATGTGGGAGGAAATCGATGCTGAATGAACAGCCATCGGTATTAATTGATTTAACTTCTGAATATAAACAAAACTTGCGCTACCTTTCTAAGAGATTTCGCAATATTCGCTCTGATGTTCAACCGATTATTGAGCAATTACAACAAAGGAATTTTGTAGGCGATGCCTACGGCGGGCTACGCCTACGCATTGCGGACATTTGTGAATAGTATATTGTTTACAAGGTGAGAGTTCGCAACAGTAGTATCCAAAAAGGTAAGAGTGCTGGATACCGATTAATTTATTAAGTTGAATTACTTACAAGTATTTTGCTACTAACGATTTATTTCAAATCTCACCGAAAAAATATTGCTGCAAATGAAATCTAAGATATTCTGCTAATTTTTCTAGTGAGTCAGGTTAAAACTGCTAAGAGATTTTTCCTTGCAATGTTGAGAAATGCAGACGCAGAAGGGCTTACCAATAGGTATTGCTATATTGCTACTGACAACGCTGGGTAAGTCCTATGATTAGCACAAGCGCCACTTCTAAGTATCTAGGAATGTGAGGAATGTCAATTTTTGTTAAGCGCAAAATTCGCGATCGCGAAAATCGCCCGTCTTACAGCGATGCCGAAGGCGGGCTACGCCAACGCCAAGTACTACAGCAAAGCGCCGAACGCCAATTCAAACGTCAATTTTTCGGTTTACTTTTGGTAATTGTAACCTGGAGCCTAGCTATGGGTTGGCTTCTATCCTTGGCAACTAATGCCCAAAGTGCTACTCCCACCGCCGAAATTGGCACTGTTGATGTAGTGCCTGCACAGTATCAATTAGGACAGGAACTGTATTTGGAAAACTGCTCCACATGCCACATCGGCTTACCACCAGCCGTTTTACCCACCCAAACTTGGAAAAATCTCCTGCAAGACTCGCAGCACTACGGCGCACAACTAAAGCCTTTAGTCGATCCGCCACGCATCTTGGTATGGAAATATCTTTCGACTTTCTCCCGTGTCCAGCGAGACGACGAAGAAACACCATATCGCCTTAATGACTCACGTTATTTTAAAGCTTTGCATCCAGGAGTTAAATTACCACGTCCCGTGCAGCTTGGCAGCTGTGTTGGTTGTCATCAAGGCGCTAGTGATTACAATTTCCGCCGCCTGACAGCAGAATGAAAGTGAGGAGTGAGGAGTTGAAAAAGAGGCAAGGGTGCAGGGAGCAGGGGGCAAGGGGGATAGAGAAAAATGAATAAAGACCCCCCTAAACGAGAGCCACGCTTGGTTATTGTGAGGGACTTAGAGCCATGTTTCGCTCTGCTGGCAGTTCTTGCTGGGGTCATTTTCCCTTGCTTCTTGCCCCCTCTCCCCCAATCCCGACTCCGTGGGGGCCCCGAGTCCCCCTGCCTCTTTTTTGAAATCATAACTCCTGATTTTTCACTCACAACTCTATTCCCCCACTCCTTCTCTGGCCCCATCTGGGGGCAAAATGATACTATGAAGAAAGACTAAATAATAAGATAAGAGTTAAAACCAATCATTTAGTAAACTGATTGTCTCGTTTTTCTCCTGTTTTTGAGTTAATTCTCATTTGACACCCATTCACAACCAAGAAGGTTGGGTTGGGTTAAATGTTTATAATCAATGCCAAACCTTTAATTCCCATCCCCCTTGATTCAGTTCTATAATCTGCCATGCTAAAACTTTTGTTGGGCGACCCCAACGCTCGTAAGCTTAAAAAATACCAACCTTCTGTTACTGAAATTAACCTTCTAGAGGAAGAAATTAAGGCTCTTTCCGATGAGGAGTTAAAAGGTAAAACCGTCGAATTTAAACAACGGTTTGCCAAAGGCGAAACTCTAGATGACCTATTGCCCGAAGGTTACGCCGTTGTCCGGGAAGCAGGACGGCGAGTCTTGGGCTTGCGGCACTTTGATGTCCAACTCCTTGGCGGTATCATTTTGCATGTAGGGCAAATTGCCGAAATGAAAACCGGTGAGGGTAAAACGCTTGTAGCAACCCTACCGAGTTATTTAAATGGTCTTACTGGTAAAGGTGTACACGTCGTCACTGTGAACGATTACCTGGCTCGTCGGGATGCTGAATGGATGGGACAGGTGCATCGGTTCTTGGGGCTGAGTGTGGGGCTAATCCAGTCAACCATGACTCCTAGTGAACGCCAGAAAAACTATGATTGCGATATTACTTATGTTACCAACAGCGAGGTAGGGTTTGACTACCTGCGGGATAACATGGCGACATCAATGGCAGATGTGGTGCAACGCCCGTTCAATTATTGCGTGATTGACGAGGTAGACTCGATTTTAATTGATGAAGCGCGGACACCGCTAATTATTTCCGGGCAGGTGGAAAGACCTACAGAAAAGTATCTGCAAGCAGCTGAAATCGCATTCACACTCAAAAAAGACGAGCATTATGATGTGGATGAAAAAGCTCGGAACGTGCTTTTGACAGATGAAGGCTTTGCGGAATCCGAAAATCTTTTGGGAGTCACAGATTTATTTGACCCAGAAGATCCTTGGGCGCACTTCATTTTCAATGCAATTAAAGCTAAAGAACTTTTCCTCAAGGATGTAAATTACATCGTCCGTAATGGCGAAGTGGTAATTGTAGATGAATTTACCGGTCGAGTCCTACCCGGACGGCGTTGGAGTGATGGATTACACCAGGCGATTGAAGCCAAAGAACACGTAGAAATTCAGCCAGAAACTCAAACTCTAGCGACAATTACTTATCAAAACCTGTTCTTGCTGTATCCAAAACTCGGTGGAATGACCGGAACGGCAAAAACGGAAGAACCGGAATTTGAAAAAATTTACAAATTGGAAGTTGCAGTAATTCCGACCAACCGCGATCGCAGACGCGAAGATTTGTCTGATATGGTCTTTAAGACAGAACCTGGTAAGTGGGGTGCGATCGCTAGAGAATGTGCCGAAATGCACGAACTCGGCAGACCTGTATTAGTAGGAACCACTAGTGTGGAAAAATCCGAACTTCTGAGTAGGCTGCTGAAGGAATTGGCGATTCCCCACGAATTACTCAACGCCCGACCGGAAAACGTTGAGCGTGAAGCGGAAATCGTCGCCCAAGCTGGACGAAAAGGTGCTGTTACCATTGCTACCAACATGGCTGGTAGAGGTACAGACATAATTCTGGGTGGGAACTCCGAATATATGGCACGTCTGAAGCTGCGGGAATACTTCATGCCCCGAATCGTCATGCCAGAAGATGAAGATAGCTTTGGCGTTCAAAGACCAGCCGGATTGCCTACAGGACATGGTGGTGGTCAAGGCTTTGTCCCTGGCAAAAAGGTCAAAACTTGGCGGGCTTCGCCAGAAATTTTCCCCACCCAGTTGACAAAAGAAACAGAAAAACTACTCAAAGATGCAGTAGAAATTGCGGTGCGTGAATATGGCGATCGCAGTTTATCGGAATTGGAAGCTGAAGACAAGGTAGCTATAGCCGCAGAAAAAGCTCCCATTGATGACCCTGTGATTCAAAAATTGCGGGAAGCTTACAACCGCGTTAAGCAGGAATATGAACAATTTACTACCCGCGAACATAATGAGGTAGTGGGAATCGGTGGTTTGCACGTAATTGGTACAGAACGCCACGAATCACGGCGGATTGATAACCAGTTGCGTGGACGTGCAGGAAGACAAGGCGACCCTGGAACCACGAGATTTTTCCTCAGTTTAGAGGATAACCTACTGCGGATTTTTGGAGGCGATCGCGTCGCTGGGTTAATGAATGCTTTCCAAGTGGAAGAAGATATGCCTATCGAATCTGGGATGCTTACCCGCAGTTTGGAAGGCGCACAGAAAAAAGTTGAAACTTACTACTACGACATCCGTAAGCAGGTATTTGAGTATGACGAAGTGATGAATAATCAGCGTCGTGCTATTTATGCTGAACGTCGGCGGGTGTTAGAAGGTCAAGATTTGAAAGAACAAGTCATCAAGTATGCCGAAAAAACGATGGATGACATCGTTGACTACTACATCAACGTAGACTTGCCCTCGGAAGAGTGGGAGTTAGAAAAGTTGGTTGAGAAAGTTAAAGAATTCGTCTATCTATTAGCAGATTTGCAGCCAAATCAATTAGAGGATATGTCAGTCAGCGAGATTAAAGCATTCCTCCACGAACAGGTGCGAATTGCTTACGATCTCAAAGAAGCGCAGATTGACCAAGTTCAACCCGGACTGATGCGCCAAGCTGAACGCTTCTTTATCTTGCAACGCATTGATACTCTGTGGCGGGAACACTTGCAACAAATGGATGCGTTGCGCGAATCGGTGGGATTACGTGGTTATGGGCAAAAAGACCCACTGATTGAGTATAAGAGCGAGGGTTACGAACTCTTCTTGGATATGATGGTCAACATCCGCCGAGATGTTGTGTACTCATTGTTCATGTTCCAACCGCAGCCGCAGCAGATGGTGCAGGCTTCGTCTGAGATGGTGTAAGTAGAGAATATCTCATGCAGAGACGCAGAGGCGCAGAAAGTGCTTTTGCGTCTTTGTTTTATACTAATAGTGCATTCGTTACGTTTTGACTTTTGATATCATATCCGGGTAATTAGTTACTATTAAACTCAAATTTTAATCCACCAAAGAAAACCAGTTCTATCATGTCCGCTTAATTACTTATTAAACCCGAAGAACCCCACCCCCAACCCCACCCCAAATAAAAGGCAAAAACATAACCCACAAAT
>NZ_CAXTNE010000187.1:0-16201 GCF_964245445.1 uncultured Nostoc sp. | reverse complement strand
TGCCGGAAACCGAACCAGCATCAGATTTTATTAACGGAGAAATCATTCAAAAACCCATGCCTCAAGGCGAACATGGTCTGATTCAGACAACTTTTTGTGAAGTTATTAACGGCTTAGTGAGAAATCAGAAAACTGCTATAGCTATTCCAGAACTGCGCTGTACCTTTGGCGGTGCATCTATCGTCCCTGATGTGTCTGTGTTTCGCTGGCATAGAATTCCTAAAACTCCATCTGGCAGAATTGTTAATCGCTTTGAAATTAATCCCGACTGGGCAATTGAGATTGTTTCCCCAGACCAAAGATTAAAAAAAGTGTTGAGTAAGTTATTGCATTGTTCGCGCAATGGTACTGAACTCGGCTGGTTAATCAACCCTGAAGATGAAAGCGTGCTGGGAGTGTTTAGTGGACAGCGAGTGGAATTATACGAAGGTACTGATAAATTACCCATTCTTGAAGGTATCGAATTAGAAATTACCGTGGAACAAGTTTTTGGTTGGCTGAGTTTGACATGAAGATATCTTCTGATTATCGCTAATGCACATAATTGAAGATATTCCCCTCTATGGTATTTAGTTACGGCGATCGCAACTCAACCCCAATTAACTTTAGACGATTTCCTCAAACTGCCAGAAACTGAGCCAGCATCAGATTTTATCAACGGAGAAATCATTCAAAAACCAATGCCCCAAGGTGAACATAGCCGACTACAGGCTAAATTCTGTGATGTCATTAATAATGTAACTGAAAGCCAAAAAATTGCTTTATGCAGAAGCAGGCATTGCTGAATATTGGGTTGTCAATCTCAAAAATTCTCAGTTGCTAGTATTTCGAGACTTAAAAAATGGGCAATACATAACTGAACTGACATTAACCACAGGTACTATTATCCCCCTATCGTTTGGTGATATATCCGTCCAAGTTCATCGCCTCGTAGGTTTCGCAAAAATATAATTGCACTTGTCAGGAACGAAGGATGCGAGAATACACCCTACTGGCTAACAGGGTTTCTCACATAGCAACCAGAACTGCGATCGCTCTTTGGTACTATAAGTAAAGATTGATTGAGTTTATCAAAAAATATGAGACTTCAAATTCGATTATTTAAACTCATTGTTTCTGTACTGTCAACGATAGGAATTCTTGGACTAAATTTGTTCTTGCTTAAGTCAAGTGGAGAATTAATACACTATTCGATATTTATTAATTTTTACTTTATTCTAGCTAGACATATTTTGAATGTTTTTGGAGTAACTATAGTTGAAGTAGCTTTCGTATGGTTATTAGTAATTTTAAATTTTTTGTCTATACGAGCCGGTTTAATTATTACTTTGGTTCTGCTTATCTTAAGTGGAATTATAATTTTAGTGCCAATTAATAGTGTTTAAACTAGATTCTGCCTCCATCAGACGTTTAGCGAGTTAGCCCATAATTAAACCATCCCCTCTATTCCAGTCACTTATGACTATTGCCAGTCAACCCCAACTAACTTCAGACGATTTCCTCAAATTACCGGAAACTAAGCCAGCATCAGACTTTATCAATGGGGAAATCATTCAAAAACCAATGCCTCAAGGTGAACATAGCTTGCTCCAAACTGCTCTTTGCGAAACAATTAACAGCATAGCTAGAAGTCAAAAAATTGCTTTGGCTTTCCCAGAACTGCGTTGTACCTTTGGCGGTGCTTCTATAGTCCCTGATGTGTCTGTGTTTCGCTGGGATAGAATTCCTAAAACTCCATCTGGCAGAATTGCTAACCGCTTTGAAATTCATCCCGACTGGGCAATTGAGATTCTTTCCCCAGACCAAAGGTTAAAAAAAGTGTTGAGTAAATTATTTCATTGTTCGCGCAATGGTACTGAAATCAGCTGGTTAATCAACCTTGAAGACGAAAGTGTGCTGGGGATTTTTCCTGGACAGCGAATGGAATTATACGAAGGTGCTGATAAATTACCCATCCTTGAGGGAATCGAATTAGAACTGACTGTAGAACAAGTTTTTGGCTGGTTGAGTTTGACGTAAATAAAGCGAACGCATTTCCCAAAGAAAGTTGGAAAGGATTGTATCTGTAGGTTTATTGTAGAAACTGGGCGGTACAGCGCAAATTCGTGTGTACCACAAAAATTTGTATTGCCGTACTTTTATGCAAAATCAACTAGGATTGGTTCTGAAACTGCTTTTACTCTCGGCTTTAGTATCGGTATTGATTAAGTATGCAGGGCCAAGTCTATCAATTCCGGCGACAGCAACCAACGCGCTAATTATAGTATTGTTGCCAATTGTGATTATAGCGATCGCCCTACTGTGGCGATTCCAAGCACAGAAACAAAATTAACAAGGGAAGCATCCACGCACAAGTGACTAAAATCAGTTAATCTAGCTAAATTACCAAAAATTGCATCTCGCCAACCGTTGGGAGTCAGCCTGTGAACCTCGGTCAATGGATCGGCTTAATCGCCATCGTTCTTTCTTTATACATCCTGTGGCAAATTAAGGAAGTGCTTTTGCTTATGTTTGCCGCAGTTGTGTTAGCCACCACCTTAAATCGGCTAGCGAAACGCTTCCAACGCTTAGGCATGAGGCGTGGCTTCGCCGTCCTCCTCGCAGTAGCTATCTTTTTTGCAGGTGTAGTGGGTTTTTTCTGGCTAATTGTGCCGCCATTTGCCCAGCAGTTTCAAGAACTAACCTATCAAGTTCCTAAAGGGTTTGGGCGCTTTAATAGTTGGCTTGACGCCCTGAGAACTCGTATTCCTGACCAGTTAATTCCTTACATCCCAGATTTAAACAGCCTGAGCCAACAAGTACAGCCCTTCGTCAATCGAGTATTGGGAAACTCCTTCGCTTTTGTATCTGGCTCTTTGGAAGTTATCCTCAAGATTTTGCTAGTCTTGGTTTTAACCGGAATGATTTTAGCCAACCCCGTGGCTTACCGCAAAGTATTCGTGCGGCTTTTCCCCTCATTTTATCGGCGGCGGGTGGATGGGATTTTAGATAAGTGCGAAGTCTCTTTGGGGGGATGGATTACAGGCGCTTTCATTGCCATCTGTGTAGTGGGGCTGATGAGTTTGATTGGCTTATCAATTTTGCATGTAAAGGCAGCACTAGCTTTAGCGGTTTTAGCAGGATTTTTGAACTTAATTCCCAATCTGGGTCCCACGATGAGTGTAATACCAGCAATGGCGATCGCCTTCTTGGATGAACCTTGGAAAGCGATCGCTGTCTTAATTCTCTACTTTTTTATTCAACAGGCTGAGAGTAATTTCATCACGCCTGTTGTTATGGCGCATCAAGTCTCATTGCTGCCAGCCATAACCTTAATTGCCCAACTATTTTTCGTCACCTTCTTTGGCTTTTTAGGATTATTTCTGGCGCTACCCCTGACTGTTGTTGCTAAGATTTGGTTGCAAGAAGTACTGATCAAAGATGTTTTGGATGAATGGGGGAATAACCATAAAAAAGAGACTGAGCTTGTGATGGTTCCTGAATCTCTTGGAGCAGATGATAATTGGACAGCAGAAAATCCCGATATTAATCGGGAGCGACGCATTGATGATATCTTGCAAAAAGAAGATTAAAAGGGACTGGGGACTGGGTACTGGGGACTGGGAAAAAGTTTTTTAAAATTTGGTGGTGGGTAAAAGCCCCCACCATAATTTTTCGATTTGGCACCCAATCCCTAATCCCTAATCCCCAGTCCCCAGTCCCTTTTACTTTTAGATTTTAGATTTCTGAAAATCCTAGTTGGTAATGGGCGATTTATGGTCACTACCAACTAGGATTTTATTTTATGTTTAATTATGGCTACTTGCTTAGTTGCTCTGGGAATGTGTTTCTTAGTCTCAAACTTTCCGAAACAATCGGTTCTGCTGCAATATCATCTAAGCGGATGCTGCTTAACAAATTCCGCCACTCTGCTTGTAACGCTGTATCTTTAGGATTTTGATCGCGTAGTTGGGCCAGTATCGTCAGTGCCTCGTACCATATCCCATTTTGGGCATAGATAGCATAGCGCTTTAGAGGTTCTGTGGTTTGTAGCTGTTTGATCGCGGCTGGTTTGAGTTCGATTCGTTGTATTACTCCTTCGACGAAAGTCGGGGGAGAATTCTCTTGGTGGTCACAGTTAACGGTTAAAAACCAGCGATATTGTTTGTTTAGTGCTAAGGCAGGAGCGCTGGTAGGCAGAGAAACGCGGATGACTCCTGCTTTATCTGGTAGAGCGATCGCGTCTTTGTAAATCTCCTTCAAGTCCTGATCTTGCAGCACAAATTTAACTGCATAGGGCAAATCTTTAGTATACGGTACATAGAAAAACCAACTTGGGTGTTCTACCGTTGTCTGTCCCCAGACATTAATCACTGAGTCAGCTTCCTCAGTAAAAGGCACTAAAGCAGTCAGGTCAGTTTTAGTAATAGGAAGTGGACATGCATCCCCGCCGTCGCGCTTCGCTCCACCACGAACCCGACCTCCAGGAGGGGGGCCAGATGGAAGCGAGGGTTGATTAAAGGCTGTAGCTTGAGCAAGGTTCGTTTTAGCACTACGAGCGCTAGGTGAAGAATCAAGAGTTGGTTTTGCCAGTACTGGAGTCAGGCTAACGAGTAAACTGGTGCAGCTAAGAGCTACTACTAAAAACAGTTTTATCTGTTGTAAATTTGACTTCATAAAAACCTTCCCTTAAGTATGCAAACCTTGTATGTAGATTTATCTGCTGGTTATCCAAAAATTTAATAAAATAATCCTTCCCCATTCTCTATTAAACTCCAAAAATTAAGTTACCTAAATTCTTCTATCTAATACAATTATCAGGTTCTTCTCCCCCTGCCTGCCTTAACAGATCAATTTTCTTAACTAAGTGTATTACCCTATTCCCCGGTAGCTACCCGAACTTTTGTTGTTGAATTAAATATTGACATCAAGCCAAGCGTGACAATCAACGACAAAGCCGAAGGTACAAAAGGCACCCAAGCACCCGAAATTAACAGAGCAAAGCAAACTAAATATAGAACACTAGAGGTAATAATAACTGCCAATGCCAACCAAGGGAAGGAAAGCTTTCGCCAAGCCAGAACTCCCCCTATTAAAGACCAGCCCCAAATCCAGGCTACCTCAGCCCACAGTGACCAAACCCGCAGCAAGGGTCGCCCATCCTGCACTGCACTGAGGATTTGGCTGATCATCTGCGCTTGTACTAACACTCCTGGCATTTGCTCATCTAAAGGAACGCCATAGGGTGTAGGCCAGGTGTCTGGAGAATCCCCCTTTGCCACTACACCAATCAAAACAATTTTATCTTTGATAGCACTGGGGTTAATTGGACTAGATAAAAATTGGGTTAGCTTCACCTGTTCGGCTATTTGTTTTGGTGAACGGTAATTGAGTAAGATTTGACCGCCATTAGCATCAATATTTTGATAGCCGCCAGTACGAGATTTCAGGTTAGGAAAAATAGTTTTACCTAGCTGCAAATTCCCTTCAGGGGTGAACTTCGGTTCAATTCCTGAAGGGCGCAGATAGAGGGAAGCGAGTTCTAGACTGAATGCAAAGGGAGCAGGACATAACGATGTCGCCTCTTGATTCATGAACAGAAGATGCCGACGGATAACTCCATCACGATCATGAATAAAGTCACTGAATCCCAAATTTGTTGTGGGGATTTCTGGCGGCGGTTGATTTCCTGGGATATTTACTGTGATATCGCTCCCTTTACATACGCCAATCAAATTCTGAGTTTTTTGAAGACGAGTAATTAAATCTGGTTGTTTGGCTTTAAAATCACGGTAGATATCCAAGCCGATCGCACGGGGTTGGTATTGATTCAGTTTTGCCAGGAGTTTGTTAAGAGATTTTTCGGAAATGGAAGCTCCAATCAAATCCTCGTTATTTTTTCTTTGAATTGCTAGATCGTCATCATCAATTGTGATTATTAAGAGTCGGGAATCAAGTCCTTCCGTAGGGCGCGATCGCATCATCAAGTCATAGGTTGCAATCTCTGCATTTTCCAGCAATCCCAGCAATCTCGGCCCACAAACAAAGCCTGTAATCGCCAAACTGGATAACAAAGTTATCGTAAGTCTGTGTCTGATAGACAAAACTAAATTTGGTGCTTCAGTTTTTGTAGACCTTAATTCATCCCAAGTGGGTGGGATCTGCGCTGGATTTTGGCAAATCATTGGTAGCCAAGTCGCACAGGGAAACTTATCCTCAAGTCCTTGCAACCGTTCCCGCGCTTGGCGTACCGACTGATATAAAGGCTCGCCACTGGCAAAACCTTCGAGAAAATACTTTAAGAACTCCTTGGCAACCTGATCTGGGACAGGTTCACGCATGATGATCATCTGAGGAATTTGCAAATCAGCCAGTTCTCGCGCCAATCCCAATCCATCACAGGAGTTGAATATAGCTAGTTGCAAGCCGTTTTCAATGGCTTTCTTTAGAGCATACTTTAACTCGCCAATGGTGAGGCTATCAGTTTTATTCAGATAAATTCGTCCGCTTTCTCCATTTTTGTTACTGGAACTGTGCCCAGCAAAAAAGAGAATATCCCAGTTTTTTCCCCAAAGATGCTCAGTCAATTCCTTCCGTTGTGGTTCTACCAGAAAGCTAACCTCTGCATTACTACACTGTTGCAGTAAAGCTTGATCGGCCTGGGTGTCAATTCCCTGACTATTGCCTACAATCGCTAAAATGTTGACTAATTGATTTTTTGTGCGTGGTTTGTGAATGCGATCGTAAGATGGTGAAGAAAGGGCGATTTCAGCCTTGGGGTAGCGTTCTAACAAATCCCACAGATGCCAGGGTAATAGCTGCAATTGGCTATTTTCTGTTTGTAAAATTACCCGCACTTCTTCCGTGGACGACAATCTTTCTAACCATTTTTCCCTCAAAGGGCGAAACTCCTCTGCTCGCAGCCACGTATTAAAGCGTGCCCGCAAAATATGAGAAGCGTTTTCGCAGTCTTGAATCATCGATACATTCGTTACCTGCATTTTGTCAGCATGGAGACGATAACGATTGCCTATCTGCCGATAACTAGACTGCCAATGACTGTAATAGAGCGGCATTTCGGGAAATGAAGGTAATTTACCCGTAATTTCTGTTGTAGCACGCTCGTGTTCTTCACCAATTTCAAGGGTGACAGCAAACCCTTGCTCAAAACTACCCTCTCCGAATTTCAGAACCACTAACTTACCCATGACCGTCGCTATCCCCCTGTACGAAACCATGCCCTGTTCTCATGTCTCATTACAAGCTCTACAAGCATTTACAGATTTTTTTCAAAATCCCTAAAAGCTGGCTTGAATTTTTAATTAACCAATTACCACTTAATAAATTATCGACAAAAAGGGAAGATAGCTAGATGTTTTAAATTCTAAAATATTCGGTAATGCTAGTATCATTTATGGCTATTTGAACGCTAAATTGCTCTCTAGGTTCACCGCGAAACTGCAACTGAATGTAGTTATCTAATTTTCTAGATTGAGCATCTAGAAATACTGTTCCTGAACTATCTAAAACGGTAAGATGAACTCCTGGTGGCAAGTAAATGTGATTACCAGTAGCGTGCAATTGGAGATGAATACTGGTTTGCTGATCCTTTTCTGGGCTGATTTCTACAATCAACATGACGGGTTGGTTGAGAATTTGGATACCTAAATCAATCAGTTTTGCACGTTTAGTAATTGATTCTGGTCGGTTAAGGGCATTTAGTTCCACAGTATCAGTACTGCGAAAGGCATAAATTGGTCTGAGTTCTGGCACGTTCCACAGAGATTCAATAGTCTGCCAACCTGTCTCAAATATACCAGTAAACCATTGACTTAGATTCACCAGTGGACTAGCTGGGGATTGGCGCAGTTGTCCCAGGTGGTCGATAAACGCTTCCAATGGTTGCAATTGCGCTAAAGGCAACCTTTCATTTTCGACACTAGGGATAAAACCAAGCAACCTCGCTTCTTGAAGCGATTCATCAAATTGAACTACTAAATAACCCACCCGTTCTTCCCAGGTTTCTGGAGGAATAGAACATATCTGCTGATGTGGATGGACAGGGCGACACTCTAGACGACCAATTGAGGGCACTTCTAAATCAGCTACATCCCCACAGAGGCGCATAATCGGGTTCCAGCTGTCACTAGCTTGGAGATCAGTAGGAATATCCATCATTTCTAAGTAGTCATTCACCACCCACACAGCCAGGGTATTCAGCCGAACTTGCTCTGCTTTTTCAGAATTTGGCTGCTGGTTAGCAAATTGCTGGGCAGTTATGCGAGCTGATTGGGAAATCGGCAATGTTAAAGCGGAATCGTCTAGCCAGTAGGTGGAGTTATTCATAAGGAACTTCTTAGTGATCAATGCTGCTGTATACATATCACCCGCATTAATTAAATTTATGCCACAAAATAGAGAATAATTATTGGAAAAAAAGAATTGAGGGATTGAGGGCTAGCCCTCAACAGTTATGAGTTATCAGTTAATTTGTCCCTTGGGAGTCAGAGTCACTGAGGAATAGAAGTAGCGTGTTTCATTCGGGGTCAAATCTGCGACTGCTTCCAATGATTAAGCTAATCGTCATTCATTTATCCAGGTTGATTCGCTTGTAGTAAGCAGCTCCAACCCTGCTTTTATGCAACTTAAATGCTCATTAGCTTAACTGTTCACTGATTTAATACGGTTCGGATAAGCAGGGGAAATAGGGGAGACAAGAGGGTTATTGTTCAGTAATTTTTCTCTTAAGAACAGCTTGTTCCCGAACTGCCCCCTTATATGGCGGGCAAGATGCTCACCCCACAATATTAGATAATTTATTTATTGGAGTTCTCTTAACCAAGAAATTCCTTAACTTAACAGTATTAATACTTACTTACATTTCTTTAATGTCTAAGCGAAAAGTTTTGTAACGATTGTGGCTAGTTTGTGTAAAAATCGCAATCCATACATGAGATATATACAGATTGGCAAGTTGGTGCGTTTGAATTCGAGGTCTTTTATGACTAACGACTGGAGAAAACAACTAGATGTACAACTTAAAGAATTAGCACTCAAAGCCCAACAACACCCATACGCAATCAAAGAACAGCGCGTAGCTTTAACACGGCTGATGAATGCAATTTGGCAGTCGGGTAGACTTATTCATCCTTATAAGGGCCAATTTAAACTAGTTTATGAAGATATTTATGATGAGGCAGTACAAAATTTATTTTTCTATCTGTGCCAAGATAACAATATTAAAAAGTATGATCCAGAACGCGGTGAAGTTATAACTTGGGTAAATATGCTATTAAGTAAACGCTTTTTTCCAGAAGCTATCCCCAAAGTTATCGGCAAAGGAAATGAAATAAATCTCGAAGATTCTCATTTGGAAAATATCCCATCATCTCAATCTCAACCTATGTCTTTATCTGAACAAATAATAGAATGTATAGAATCTGATCCAGAGTTTATTTTTTGCAAAGAACACATAAAAGGTCATCCAGAGGCAAATTTCCAAGCTATAGCTAAAAGAAGATATTCTGGAATTTCTTGGAAAGAGATTTCGGCAGAATGGGGCATTGGAATCACATCTTTACATAGTTTCTACCAACGATGCCTGAAAAAATTTACTGATAAACTCCAAGAATATATATGTATTTAATGTTTAATAAAGTTAAATTGTCTGGTCAAAAAACATGGAGAAAATCGCAGATACCTTAACATTTACAGGGCCTATTCCGCCAGATGGAAGACATCTAGCAGAAGAGTTATGTAGGCGACAAGCCACGCAAAAAAAAGCTGAACAAGTTTATCTCAATACTTTGTCTGTGTCTTTCGTAAACTCTTATTTACAATACATGGGATTTGAGACAGACTTAGACAAGAGCGATAGTTGGAATCCTATACAGCATACGCTTATGGATGTAGCTGATTTGTCGCTACAAAACTTGGGATCGTTAGAATGCCGCCCAGTGTTTGCAGATGCACAATTTATTTATGTACCGCCTGAAGTACAGTCAAATCGAATTGGCTATGTGGCTGTGCAGATAAAAACATCATTTCGAGAAGCGACGTTACTGGGATTTGTCAGGCAGGTACAAACTGATTTGTTACCAATTAACCAGTTGCAACCTTTGGACAATCTACTAGAGTATTTAGAAGAACTTTCTCAAGTGAGGCAAGCTGAGTTAGCTTCTCAATTGCCCACTTCCAACAATACTTTAGTTAAATTGAAACAATGGTTGGAAAATATTTTTGAGTCTGGTTGGCAAGAAATTGAAACTCTCTTTGATAATCAAAGAGCTAATCCAGATTGGAGTCTAAGAAGTGCTAATGATTCTTTTGTTAGCAGAGGTAAGCTGATTGATTTAGGAAAAACAGAAACCATTCAATCTGTAATTCTAGTCGTTGGCTTTATTCAAGAGAAAGAGCAAGAAATAGACATTATTGTACAAGTGCATCCTATATGGGGGGAAATTTATCTGCCACCCAATCTCCAACTGATGGTAATTGACTTTGAAGGAGTAGAGGGAGAATCTATTATGGAAGCGCAAACTAGAAACACTAACAAAAATATTCAATTACAGTTTAGTGGCGATGTAGGAGAACGTTTTAGTATTAAATTGGTCTTGGGGAATATTAGCGTGATAGAAAGTTTTCTCATCTGAAGCGAAAAACAATAGGGGTGCTGCAAATGGGAAAGTTAGTTGTTCTGAAGCTAGATGGCGATTTCGAGTTAGGGGTGCGGGTGACGCTGGAGATTGGAGAAGATGGCAAACGCCCCAGCATAGAAACGTCTGGTCACTTACCTCCTAATCTCAAAATAGCTAAAGCAATTGATGAGTGGCGGTCAACTTATTGTAGTCTAGGAAATGGCCGCATCAAAGCCAAAAAAATTATTTACGATGGTTCTATTACCCAACGGCGTGATGACTGTCAAGACAAGGCTTGTGAGTTGCGATCGCACTTAAATCTCTGGCTAGAGTCAGAGTCCTTTTGGCGGATTCGGGAAAAATTACTTAAATACTTAATGCCCAATGAGGAGGTGCGAGTGCTGATTCGCACTGCTTCTATACAGTTAGAGAAACTTCCTTGGCATCTATGGAATTTGTTCGATCAAGACTACATCAAAGCCGAAGTAGCTTTGAGCGTTCCAGAGTTAGAACAAGTAACCCGATTGCAGACATCTACCTACAGACACAAAATCAACATATTGGCGGTTTTGGGCGATAAAACTGGTATTGATGTGGACAAAGACTGCGAATTACTAAAAAAATTACCCAATGCTACCACAACCTTTTTGACACAGCCCCAACGCAATCAGATTAACGATCAGCTGTGGAACCAACCTTGGAACATTTTATTTTTCGCTGGTCATAGTAAAAGCGAAGGTGAGACTGGTCGTATTTATATTAATGACAAAGATAGTTTAACAGTTGCAGACCTGAAATATGCTCTGAGAAATGCGGTCACCAATGGGTTACAGTTGGCGATTTTCAACTCCTGTGATGGATTGGGATTAGCGCGAGAACTACAAGATTTACATATTCCCCAAATCATTGTTATGCGGGAACCTGTGCCCGATCTTGTGGCGCAAGCATTTTTAAAGCATTTTCTGGCAGCTTTTTCTTCAGGCGCATCTTTATATATTGCAGTTCGCACTGCCAGAGAAAAACTGCAAGGATTAGAGGACAAATTTCCAGGGGCAACTTGGTTACCGATAATTTGTGAAAATCCTGCTGCCATATCGATGACTTGGCCAAAGCCCCGAATTAAATCTAATATTGGCCTACTCACAAGGGGATTGCTAATGAGTGTGATGCTCACCATCAGCGTGCTAGGAGTCCGGCAAATAGGAGGATTGCAAACATGGGAGTTACAAGCTTACGATCAATTAATGCGATCGCGTCCCCAAGAAAAGCAAGATCCGCGCCTATTGATAGTCACTGTTACCGAAGAAGATTTTCAGTTACCAGAGCAAAAGGAAAGAAGAGGGTCGCTTTCGGATCTAGCACTAACCCGACTTTTGAAAAAACTTGCACAGTTCCAACCCAAAGCCATTGGCTTGGATATTTATCACGATCAGTCATCACAACGCAACCAAGCTTCTTTGGCGACTAGGTTGAAAATAGATGACAAGCTTTTTGCAATTTGCAAAGTTCAAGAACTCACAAAAGAACGTCCCGGAATTTCACCTCCTTTGGGGGTTCCGTTAGAACGCCAAGGATTTAGTGATATTATCCCAGACCTAGACCACGTTCTGCGTCGTCATTTATTGGCAATGCAACCAGCAAACGTAACCTCCCCTTGTACTGCACGCTACGCCCTTAATGCTCAACTGGCATTCCACTACTTGCAGGCAAAAGGCATCTCTGCCAAATACACTGACTCTGGCGATTTGCAGTTAGGCAACGTTGTTTTTAAGCGGTTGCAGCCTCAGATGGGTGGCTATCAACAAGCGGATACAGGCGGCTACCAAATATTGCTCAATTACCGCTCTTTCCAAAATTCTCCTGGAGAAATTGCTCCTAAAGTCACACTCACAGATGTTCTAAGGGGTAAAGTTAACGCTCAACAAGTCAAAGACAGAATTGTTCTCATTGGTACTACCGCCCAAAGCTTTCGTGATTATAGTCCTACCCCCTACATGACTGGGCAGGGTTTTTCCAAAGAAATACCAGGGGTGATTCTGCAAGCACAAATGGTGAGTCAGCTGGTGAGTGCGGTGATGGATGGGCGATCTTTGATATCAGTTTTGCCCGTTTGGGGCGAAGTTTTGTGGGTTTGGAGTTGGTCAGTGGTTGGAGGTGCGGTCGGTATAGCCGGATCAGTGGCGATCGCACCAAGCGAACGCTCAAGACTATATTTAATACTGGCGGGAGGAGGTGTACTTGGAGTCTTATACGTTTTTTGCTTAATTCTCTTTTACCAAGGGATTTGGGTTCCTCTAGTCCCGTCAGCTTTGGTTTTAGTGGCTACTGGCGGCACTGTGGCAATTTATTTGTTTTCACAACAAAGCAGCGACAACTGACTTCTACAACTTGAGCAATAAAAAAGATGAAGTTATCTATGCAAAAGATTCAAATTTTTCTCGCCGTTAGTTTAACATTCCTTAGCTCTATAAATGTGCAGGCACAGCCTGCAAATTCCAACGGACAATTAAAGCAATCATTGATTTTCGCAGCACCACCTCCACCAAAAGACATCGGGGAACCGGGTAAGCGAGCAGAAGCAGGTAGCCGTGGCTGTGGTCAGGATATAAATAAGCTCCTGAATTCTTCTCAAAAGCGGCTCACAGCCTTAGTGCCTGTTTATTCAAACTCAGAATTGGTGTTTGGAACAGCGATCGCAGAGCATCCTAGTTTCTTATTCTATGTTCCTTATGCATCGGAATTTGCATCTGGAGAGTTTGTGCTAGAAGATGAAGCAGAACATCAGACTATTTACAAAACTTCTTTAACGGGGACACCAGGAGTAGTAAACCTTCGCTTGCCATCAAAAGCAGCACCTTTGGAGATTGGCAAGCAATACCGATGGTATTTTAATATCTACTGTCAGAAGGATAACCAACTTATTGCTAATCTTGAAGGCTATGTAAAACGGGAGCAACTAAAGCCTGCTTTGAAAACTCAATTGGAAAAAGCAACACCACGCCAGCAAGTAAACCTTTATGCGGCTAATGGTATTTGGTATGAAGCGCTGAGTGCTGCTAGTGAATTGCGTCGCACCAATTCGCAAGATACTTCTTGGACGGCGCTGTTGAAAGCTGTGGGTTTGAATGATTTTGCAACTGAACCAAAAGTAAAGTGCTGCAATTTAGAGAATTAGGGCGTTGCATAAATGTGGGATGATTTTATCAAAACGGAATTCAGGAGTCAGGAGCCAGAATGGGCTAAACCTTAGCTATCCGCTAACAGAATGAATTAATTTTGTGCGAAAAAGCGGATAGCGTAGCGTTAGCGAGGAACGAGCGTCGGAACGAGCGTCGGAACGAGCGTCTTGATTCTGACTATTGAATTCTGACTTGTGACTTCTTCTTCAAAGAGTTTCCTTTGCACGGCAGTTGCTTGGCTGTCGGCATCGCAAGGACGCACTGCCTTGTCTTTGCGCGAGATAAATCCCGCAACTATGCAACGCCAGAATTAGCAGTGAAGAGCGATCGCCTTTGGAGAAAAGTCAGCGATGCTCTACACTTACTCAATGGTTAAGTTAATTAACTTACAGCCGCAACTAACTTTTTACGGTTAGAACGCTTGCGCTCTGATTTTTTCTTTAGTCCAACTGCTTGAGCTTGATCGCTGTCTGACCCATATTGCCCGCGCACAACTTCTTTCATAGCTAATACAGCATTGTGAAATTCCCATTCTGCTAATCGCGCAGCATCAGAGGCAGCACGATATAAAGTTAGTTTCTCGATTTCGGCTTGTTGAAAATTCAACATAGTTTGATAAGCTTGCTGTAAGTTTGCAGCAGAGGCGTCAGCACGGGTTGTATTGTATGTGCTGATGGTTTGAAAACCGTGCAATGAATTAATATCTTGACTAATTGATTGAGGAGGCAAACGGCGTGTTGTATCTTGGGTAGGCATAGATGTATCCCGTAATAAAGTATACATTTAATATGCCCATTACAACTCTAAAGCTAACAGGAGGCTTTTACAGCTATTTTCGGGTAAATGTACCACATCTTTTTTATCTCACGCAAAGCCGCTCCAGGCGCACAGAGGAATCAAGAGTGTGGTTTAAAAACATGAAAACTGCTGTAAATTATGTAAGCCGATGCAATGGCATTGTCAGGCGATACAATCGCATTGTAAATCGATGCAATGGCATTGTCAGTCGATGCGATCGCATTGTAAATTGATGCAATGGCATTGTCACCCAATACAATCACATTGTCAGTCGATACAATCGAATTGTCAGCCGAAACAATCGCATTGTCAGTCGAAACAATCGCATTGTCAGTCGATGAAAAAAACCAGATTGCAATCTGACTTTCTTAAATTACGAATTACGAATTACGAATTACGAATTGCTTTGCAAGATGCAGGCTTCAACCAAGGACTATGGGGCGTAGTGGTGGGAAGATTTGCTGTCAGCACGACTTCCCCTTTTTCGTTTAGCGCCAAACCAGTAGCTTCTATGATGGGTTCTGGTGCGGAGGTAGTTATTTTGCTGGGAACAAAGGGGCGATCAGGGCGATCGTTGTTTGGATTGAGACTCACCAAATCTACCTGCACTGCATCAGTGTTAAGAGCTTCACCTGGATTAGGAGGCAAGCCGCCGCGTCCAGTGATTGTAAAACTGCTCTTAGCTAAATTTCCACTAGCTTGACAAGTCTGTGCTACTTGGGTATCAACTGGTATTGTTGGCAGGTTGATGTTGCCACTGTTAGGGTCTACATCAGGTGTGTTGATTTCTACATTACCACTTAACTCAGAACTTGCTCCTGTTGCAGTAATGTCACTTGTTTTATTAGATGCCACATCTCGAAACTGTATACCAAAGATACCTTGGGCATTGATTTGCACATTTCCCCCACGGAAGTTAGCAGAATTGGCGCTGATATCACTATTTTCAAAACCAATGAGAAAATCGCTGTCAATGTTGATGTTGCCGCCGATGATATTTTCTCCTGTGGCGTTGGTGAAGATGTTGCTATTACGACTCATTATCAAAAATTGTGAGTTAATGTTAATTGTCGCCTGCTCCCTATTGGGGTCAACTTTAGCACTTTGTGTGTTTGCGCTGAGTAAGGCATTGTTATTTAAACGAATAGAGTGAGCATTTACTGTCATGTTCCCTGCGGTTCCTGTTCCGGCACTCAGCACGCTTATTGCAGCTCCATCTTTGACTAATAAGGTATTCGTTTTAATCGTCAAATCTCCCGCATCCCCTGTTGAGCTTGAGTCTGCAGAAGCAAACAAGCCACTAGAAGACTGATTATCAACAGACCTACCAATCAGTTGTACGCTGTCAGCTGTGACAGTCAAATTCCCGCCATTGCCTGCACCAAATGTGCTAGCACTGACCTGTGCTCCATCTTGCACTACCATCTGTTGGGTGTTAATAGTCAAATCACCTGCATTCCCGGTTGCGCCTCTAGTATTCTGTTGAGCAAATAAGCCGCTAGAGATACCAATCAGTTGTACGCTGTCAGCTGTGACAGTCAAATTCCCACCACTGCCTGCACCAAATGTGCTAGCACTGACCTCTGCCCCATCTCGCACCAGTAATTG
>NZ_CAXTNE010000186.1:0-16240 GCF_964245445.1 uncultured Nostoc sp. | reverse complement strand
GTACTGGCTAGGGACACGCCATTACCGTGTACCTACGAGTATCTGTGTTATCTGGATTGGCCTATAGTGAAGCTCACATGACTTCAGGAGTACTCACAATGAATCAGATAGAACTGACTTTAAGTATTGTTTACCTGTTCATGACATGCTATTTTCTAAGCAATTGGTTAATATTTTCCCTACGTCATCCTACTACTACTCCAGAAGATAAATTTTTATCAGGTGTGATGTTTTTGGTAACAACTATCTTCTGGCCTCTAATGATTCCGATATCTTGTTTAGAAATGCTTCAAAAAAAGCAAATAGAGTTTAATAAAATGGTTCCTGTTCTCTTAGCAATATTTGTATTTAGTATTTCATATTATTTGACTGAATAATTCATAATTAATCGTCAAAATTTGCGTATACAGGAGTCGTCTTTGATTTTTTTTAATCAGTATACTCCGAAAAGGCTTCTTCCCTGCTCCCTGTCTATCGCGCTTGCGCTGCGTTTCGCGCACCACGCAAATAATTTTAAAAATCAAAGCAGACCATTATATATGAAGAGAAGCCGGAGGCTCACAAGTCAACCTTCCGACTTCTTTATACACTAGACAACCTTGACTTCTTAGGCAGTCTATTGAATTTGGAATTTTTTAACGGCGTCTACTGCCGAAACCAGTTGTTCGGCGGGGTGCTGAACTACGCCCACTACCAAAACTACTACCAGAATTGCGTCTGGGTGAAGTGGCTCTGCCAGAGGGTCGTAACGTACTACCACCAAAACCAGAGCCAGAAGGACGGTTATTCCCTGTAGTGCTACGCGGTGTATTGCGTATAGTTGAATTTCCCGGATACGATCTTCTAATTGTCCCTGTATTGCGGAATGCAGTCCGATTTCTCACGGCTGCGGGTGGCGCATTATAGCGAGTTTGGTAGCTTTCAACTGCTTGGCCATAGCTTCCGCCATATCCACCGAAGCCACTTAATCCTCGGCCTGATTGATAGACAGGGGGTACATAATACTGGGGTCTAAACAACATACTACCAATTGCCTGACCAGCCAAGCTACCAGCCACAGACCCAGCAAATGGTGCCCAGAAGCTATTTTCTCGACGGACTACAACCGTCTCTTGTTGTCCTGTTTGAGAATTGGTTTTATTCTCGGTAACGTTGTGGACATACTCAATTTTAAAGTCTTCTGTTAGATATAAAATTGGTTGGCCTTTATCTACCTTTAGATAGGTCTTTTTACCTTGCTTGATTTCATCATCAGTTAACCGTGCCATTTGCAAATTTTCGGTTGCAAAGGTTGGGGGATTATTGTTAAGTAAAAACAAGCTGTATTCACCAGTTGCATCGTCATAAGTAGCTTGTTGTATTTGATACTCTCCATCATTTAGCTTCGTGTTACTAGAGGTTTGACTAACGTTCTTAGCTGGAGAATTAGCTTCATTTCCCCCACCACAAGCAACAGTTGTCATACACAAACTCAGAGCTAAAAAAACGGCTGTAAATTTACGTACTATGGTCATGATCATTGGATTATTGTCCTATCTCTGAGCTTAACAATTTATCAATGCGAGTAGTAAGTACGGACTACCCAACATATTACAAAGGAATCAATTCTGGGTAATATTGCAATAGTTGGTCGCTAGTGAGTTCATCGCCTAATTGCGCTGGCGAGAAATGTACTTGGATTGCTTTGAATCTATGTTTATAATGCAAATTTATCAATGCTTTTAAGCCTTCCTTAAGTGCTTGAACGTTAGAAAGATCAGTTTCCAACTCTGGTACTTCTCCTTCATAAGCTGCTGTAATCATCACAATGACATTCTGGGTTACAGGTATAGATAAAGGTTCATTCGATCTAGAGTCAGAACTGTAACTTGGTTCACTGAGATATCTTTGGGCAGAGTCAGTAAATAATTCATTCACGTAATCTCCTGCCTCGCCTTCATCAAAAAATACGTCACCTTCGTTAGCAGCAGAAAGCCAATATTCATCGTATTGCAATAGGGTTTGGCTAATTTCTACCAATCCTTCTCCCAAAACTTCTAAATCGCCATCGGCATCGATCGCATCTCGTCCAGCACTATTTAATACTCCCAAAATTGGTGCTACCTCGCCTCCCCCTAAGTGCAGAAATAAGCGCAAGACTACATAGCGAGTTCGACCGATCATTTTATTAAAGGTATCGCGCATTCTTTCCTCCAAATTTTATTTTTTCATTATTTATGAGTTTAATAATTAATGGCTAATATAGTGAAATCCTTTGACAAAATCTATAACCATATTTAACGAAGGTAATATATATTTTGTTGCTTCACTGGATATATCATTATAAGCTGAAGCATTAAGAGCAGAGCGATTAATAAATCTTTTTCCAAACTGGGGATGGTCATGGGCAATCAAAGTCTGGGCGCTGGAATTCGTTAAAATTATTTGGGTTGGTGCTTTACAAAAATTTAACTTTGCAGCTACTTCGATATTTTTTTTCATCTGTTTAATTGTTGTAGCCTGACTCATCGCTTGCTCTACAAGAAGATTTAATTCTTTTACGATATTGGGTGATTTTAGCGATTTTAAATTTTGGTTCCCAACAACTTCATTGTTAATCATTTCCACCATTCTGGAAATATTCTTTTGGGTAGATACCGCATCTAGAAAGGGAAGAATAGTAATGTAAGCAGTGGGAAATAATGCTTCATCGCTATCTACATGAAATGTAAAAACAGTTCGACGGGGCCCACTTTCCATGCTTGGAGGTAGTTTTAGCCCCCGGTATTCCTGAGCAATTTGATAATAAGCGCCAGCAAGAGCAAAATTGGCTTCGTGTTCTATGGCTGCATCAACAATAATTCGGATTGTTGGCGGTGTTTCGTTAAAAAAATCTCGTGAGTCTTCAGAATGCAACTTCTGGATAATAGAGCGATCGCCTGCCGGGCTAAGATCAACCCATTCACAAATCATGCCTTCGGTTTTTAAACCAAACCTGGAGGTAGCATAAAGTTTTGCCCCAGTCAAAGTTGATCCTGTTAAGTCAGCACCAATCCATTCCGCCCTGATTAATTTTGCCTGAGTTAAATCGGCGTGGATGAAAATTGTATTCGTTAAATTGGCATTGCTTAAATCTGCGCCAATTAAAGTAGCCCCGCTCAATTTTGCGCCGCTCAAATCTGCCCACCGGAGATTTGCACCGCTTAAATCTGCCCACCGGAGGTTCGCCCCGCTCAAATCTGATCCGCTCAAGTTAGCATGTCTAAGATTCGCTTGTCTGAGTTCGGCATCTCGCAAATTTGCGCCGCTAATGTCACAACGACTGAGATCACTGGCATTTAAGTTAGCCATCTCCAAGTTGGCTCCCGTCATAGAAGCGCCTTTCAATACGGCTTCACTCAAGTTAGCGTGACGGAGATTTGTTTGGCGGAGTGTCGCCTCTCGCAGATCGGCACTATTGAGATTAGCCTCCAACAGATCGGCGCGACTGAGATCAGCACGAATTAACTCGGCGCGGATCAATGAGGTTCCTTTAAGTTGAGCGCGGCCCAGATCCGCTCGAATCAGATTAGCGACGTTGAGACTGGCGTTATTTAAGATGGCGCTAGATAAATTTGCGCCACTCAGTCTTGCTACATTCAGCTTGGCATTGCTCAAGTTAGCTTCACTCAGATTCGCGCCGCTCAGGTTGACTATACTCAAATTAGCATCGCTAAGATTTACGCCACTGAGTTTCGCCCCATTCAGGTTAGCTTCTGCGAGGTCAACACCATTAAAGTTTAAGACTCCTGCCGCGTATTGTTCCAGTAATTCCTCTACAGTCATTGATGCTACCCCTTGGATGCCAACTTTAATAGTTGGTAAAGTCATAAAAAACGGAATGTCAAAATCAAAAATGAATATTGGGATTTTAGGACTGGGACTGATAGGCGGATCTTTGGGTTTTGATTTGCGATCGCTTGGACATCATATCTTAGGAGTCAGTCGCCGTGAATCCACTTGTCAAAAGGCAGTTGCTCTCGGCAGTGTTGATCAAGCATCCGTTGATCTGAGCCTATTAGCAGCCGCAGAGGTTGTATTTATTTGTACACCTCTAGCGCTTATTGTGCCCCAATTTAAGGAAATGATCGCTCATTTATCTGCTGCTACCGTTGTAACTGATGTAGGTTCAGCGAAAGCACAGATAGTCAAGGCGATTTCTCCCCTTTGGGATAATTTTATCGGCGGTCATCCAATGGCGGGAAGGACAGACAGTGGGATAGAAGCTGCACAACGACATTTATTTGTTGATAAACCTTATGTACTAACACCGATAGCTACAACTAGAAGTAGTGCAATTACGGTTGTAGAGGAAATTGTGCGATCGCTTGGGGCTAAAATTTACTATTGTCAACCTGAGCAACATGACCGCGCTGTTAGCTGGATTTCTCATTTACCTGTAATGGTCAGTTCCTCGTTGATTGCTGCTTGTTTGAGTGAAACTGACCCTGATGTTTTGGAATTAGCCCAAAAGTTAGCTAGTTCAGGTTTTCGGGATACCAGCCGTGTGGGTGGTGGGAATCCAGAGTTGGGTGTGATGATGGCACGGTATAATCGTCCGGCATTGCTGCGATCGCTGCAACAGTATCGCCACAATCTCGATGAGTTGACTAACTTAATTGAGCAAGAAAATTGGGCAGCTTTAGAGCAAAAGTTGAAATCAACAGGAAAGGCACGACCTGATTTTGTTGATTAGTTTTAGGGTGCGTTACATTATTTACAACGCACCCAATACTGCGTAGGTTTTGCCTAAAAAAGCACGTTTTATAGTCACCAAACCGATGTACTATACAGATAAATTTACAAAAATCAACAATGGTAGAACGCCCAATTAAGAAATCGGAACGTCAGTCCCAAGCAAGCACTGACAACAATTCCGAAAATACGGATTCTATACCTCCTATTGAATCCAACCCCAAAAGCTCAAAACCGAGCCGTAATCGCTCGTCTGACAAAGGGAAAAAAGCATCATCTGGAGAAGAAAACAGGCAGCAGGGGAATCCTGCCCTAGCGCGTGGCCCCAAACCCGTTAAACCTCCAGTCAAAGTCCAAACAGAAGAACTTGAAACCGAATCGGAACCTACTTCTGAGGAGTCTCAAGACTAATATTACAAGTGTTACGTGTGATGTGGGAAGCTATCAGCGTATGAAGACTGGGATTTATGGCTTGAAGGCAGTTATCATACCCCACATCACCATTGGTTTATTTTTATGTTGAATGCTTTTAGATTAAACTTTACCATCGGTGGATAAAGTCAATCAATTTCTGTAACTAGCCATTGCCACTCAGTGACTACAGTGTTAAATATATTGAGAACCAATTGCTGTCCACCAGAAAGTGGCACATAGAGTTTGAGCGCATCAGTTGTTGGCAGTTTCGGTAAGATATCAGTTAAGTTATATTCGCCTGCATTAGGGACGGGTACATTTAGAGTGTATACATCCGATGCATTTAGCAATCTTCCAGCTACTGTCTCAATCAACAATGGTTGGGGGTGAGCAATTTCAACAACACCCGGAAAAGCAACCAAGCGCAACCGCAACTCTTTTACCGGACTATTGTAATTTTGTTTGAACAGTAGCACTTGCCAAGCATATCCTTTTTCATCTCTGATAGATACTTGTGAGTGGTAGCGCAAAACACCAGGAGAATCATGGTGTTGACGCAGCAGTGCTTGTGCTGACTGCACACTCCATCCACATCCAGTTAATACTAGAAACACAACTAGGGTACAACGCCAAAAATATTGTAGGAATTTTCGCTTCATGTAACACATTTTACAGCAGCATTCAGGAACAGAGCCGGAGACGCAATGCCTTGCTGTTAACGACAAAGGTTTTTTGGTTTCAGCGCACGGGTAGTGGGTTCTAGTGCTAAGACTGCTATATATGCTGGCATAAACAGCGATGCCTACGACGGGCTATTTGGCGTTCCACAATTTGGCTAACTCTGTTAATTAGTGGTGGATTAACAAGTTTAGGAAACTCCAAAAAATAAATTATCCAATTTTTGGAATCAAAACGATTTTTCCTTCCCCAGCTTAGAGTTCCCCTGCCCTAAAAGCGATAAAATATTTTTTTATTTGTCAGTCCCTTAGCTGGTGTGTGCAAAGTTTTGGCCCCTTTTGTTAACCTACGGACTAGCAGTTCTCTTGGTTACGGTTATACTGCCTTTATTGGTCGATTAAATCCACTGGGTATTATTGTATCCAAATTACTAGTGGTACTTTTGTACGTAGGCGGTCAATTAGTACAGATTAAATTGAGACTTTCTTTAGCTTTAGCTGAAATGTTTCAAAATCTTTTATTATTTTATTGTTTTCGCAAGATATATATTAATTTACAACCGAGTACGAGTGATGTAACAAGGAATTGGGGAATAAGAAGTAGGGGAGCAGGGAAAGGAGTAACTCTTGATTAATGACCAATGACCAATGACTAATGACTAATGACTAATATTTAAGGAGATTTAATATGTCTAATCGGAAATTATCGCTGTTACTAAAGGTAGCAACTATTATATTGGCTGTTGGTGTAAGTAGTGTAAGTATTAGTCTGCTTGTAGGCATAACTAGACTTGACCAGCTATTGGGAATTCAGAAACCAAAAAGCGAGACTGCTAAAACGAGTTTAGATAGGGCAATGGGTGCATCTGCTCAGTCTATCACTCCAGCCACAGTCCAGATGAATGAAGTGCCAAAGCCTTTTCAGGGAACAATCATTTATCAAGCGAAACTAAAAGCAAATGAGAAAGTAATCGCCCTGACTTTTGATGATGGCCCTAGTCCCAAAAATACGGCGCAGATTTTAGAAATTTTGAAGAAAAATAATATCAAGGCAACATTCTTCATGGTTGGGCAAATGGTAAAATATTTTCCCCAAGTTGCCAAACAAGTGGCTGCCGATGGTCATGTAATTGGCAACCATACATGGCATCATTGGTATTTTCAAATGGATGGAGCCACCGCATCTAGTGAAATTGATCGCACAGCAGACATCATCTACAAGACGACAGGAGAGAAAACGACTCTATTTCGTCCCCCCGGCGGCTTTCTGAATAATGGACTAGCCCAATACGCCAAAAACGAGAAGTATGCTGTCATGATGTGGTCAGAACAGTCGGGAGACGCTGAACGCCGTTCGCCTCAAGTGCCAATGCTGGTCAAAAATGTGCTGAAACAGGCAAAACCAGGTGCAATTGTACTGTTGCATGATGGGGGCGGTAATCGTTCTAAATCTGTCAAAGCTTTACCAGATATGATCGCAGGTTTGAAGGTCCAAGGCTATCGATTTGTGACGATTCCCCAATTGCTGGAAATGCAAGCCCAAGAACAAAGTGCGGTAACAGCAGCATCATCTGTAACCACAAGTTATGAACATCCAAATCATCAGTGATAGGCTACGGATTAGTTACACTTATAATTTTGGAGGTTACACACTCGAATTTTTGCATAAAATATATGCACCAATTGGTTTAGATATTGGTGCTTTAGCACCACAAGAAATTGCAGTTAGTATCTGTGCTGAGTTAATTAAAGTTCGGTGTGGTGGCAGTGGGGCTTCATTATCTGGAAAAATCTAAAAATATTTCAATTGACGGTACATAATATCTGAGCGTAAAACGTACTTTCGTCCTTGGATAATAGGAGCGCCTTCATGTACTAGGTCATGGACAAAACACAAAACCATACCTGTTACTGGAACCACGGCGATATTAGATAAATCTCCATAGTATCGGCGAGAAAGATGAAAAAGGGTATCACCCCCTTCAAAACCTTCATTAAGGTAAATCATGAAAGTCAATAGACTTTCCTCACCATTAGGTCGTCGATAAGAACCATCATGATGAAGCGCAAATCTCTGACCTGGGTCATAGCGATAGAAACGAAAACGCTCATTCAGTCCAACCGCTTGCCATTTGCCAATAGTACTGGGTATATAACCTGATACACGCTGCCATAAATCAAAAGCCCGTTCCTGGTCATCTAAAATTACACGCTGATTATTGCGGATGTCGGGACGTATTTCAAAACCTCGAATGGTATTAATAGTGGCATCTGTATAACCAATGTTTTCGGTTAAAGTAATATACTTAGCACATTCTTTTGGTGAAAGAATATTGTCTAACGTGAAAATTTCGTTGCCAAGCAAATTTTTCTTGGTCATGGTTGAGCCGATTAAAATTTAAGCTTTCTGATAATGTAAACTAATTATTTGTTTTGGTAAGCACAGTCAGTTTCCATAATAGACATCTCCAAACTATAACCCCAGCATTACCGAGATATCTTCCCGCAGTTGTTTAATCCGTTTCAAATCTTTACATACAATCTAAAAGATTTCATAATGTGACACCTCATAAGCTCCAGCCCTACAATCGCAAGCACACACGATTGTAGGGTTTTATTATAAGGGACTTTCTCCAATCTTATCCGCCTTGGCTACGGGCGCTCGTGTCGCCCACCTGACAAGAAGTTGTTGAGTGTTTTTTTATTTAGAAGTCCTGACGATAAGCAGTATTTTCTGGAATTCAGCCAGCCGCAATGCATTGGCTTTTAAAATCTAGTTTCATACTCAACTTGGAATTGATTTTCATCCCCTAAATTAGTTGAGCCTCGCATCAAAATTTCATCATTGAGTCGATAAAGCACGTTATAACGGAAAGACTCATCTGTAGATAAAGGCCGTGATAAAGAGGCAGAGAAATTTCTATTGATGTCAAACACACCCTCTGCTGATAAATTCAGAACTGAAGCTGTTGTTGTTTCATTACTAGTGGTTGGGGTGGGAAATATACGAAATTCGCTGAAACCAACAGCCTGTCCGATCGCAGTAATAGTTCCTTGCAAACCACCTAAAATAGTAGAGCTAGCGAAATTAGTCAGCCCTTGTCCTGCATCTGCTTGTTGACCAAAAGAATTGAGAATCGAGCCACCCAGTAAAGCAACTATTTCTCCCTTACTACGGCTAGGTTCACTTGTCAACTCTAGATTGTCACCCAATTTACTAGCTGGGCCGTTGACCCTGGCTTGAACGGTAACGGTACGTAAAGTCCCGAAGTTGCTAGCAGAAACATCGCTGACTTCAGCAGACAATGGTGATTCCAAAATTTGACTGTTCCTTGCTGATGCCTCCGGTACAATTGCGGTAAGTCGGACATCCAAAGTAGGGTCAAGTCCTTGACTTGGAGTAAACCGCGCTGTTTGTTCGTAGCCTCGCGCCAAGGTAAACTCAGTGGAAAATAAGCTGAGTCGTCCTCCTGTCAAACGAATTACTCCTTCAGGAAGCGGCTTGGCTAATGTACCATTAATCGTCAAGTCACCTTTGGCGTCAAACCTCAATAGCGGCTGACTGAATACGGCTCCTCCTGGTATAAAGTTAAGTGGTGACTGAGTGGTAACACGAATATTGTCGTCTAAATTTAACCTTAAATCTGCAAACTGTATAGGTAAATTGGGTGGAGTTACTGCACTGGTGTTAGTATCTGCTGTAATCACTGGGCTAGTGTTAGTATCTGCTGTAGTCACTGGGCTAGTGTTAGTATCTGCTGTAGGTGTGAGATTAACTTTAACCTCTTCTCTATTTATGACGTTAGTGTTAGCTTGAGCTGTAGCTGCTGATTTTTTCTTAGCCGTAGTGCTTCCAATGATTACCTGACCATCACTTAGCTGAATATCTCCACCAATTACAGGTTTTAGTGCTGTTCCACGAATTACAACATCGCCGCCGACACCGCCTTGATACAGTCCTGGAAGCTTAAAATTGAGTTTGTCTGCTATTGATACTGTCAGGGGATTCGCTAGGGCTTGCTGAGGATCAAAAATTGGCAGGATACCTGATGCATTTATTTGCCCCTTATTATAAGTGCCTTGGATACCTTGGACATTCACTGTATTGCGATTAAATTGCGCTGTCCCTGTGACATTCGTTAGGGGATCAGATAAGGCTTGAGCGCGAAAAGTTGCATTGTTGAGTGTGGCATTTCCGTTAATAATTGGTTCGTTTAAAGTACCCCGAACGTTTAAATCTACTTGTCCTTGACCATCTACCCAAGCGACTTGATTGTTGGTAAACACATTTAACAGTGCCAATCCTTCATTGTTCACGCTGGCGTTGATGTTGATTTGATTGCTATCTGGTTGCACTTTGGCAAAAGGTAAAGCAGCAGGTATGCTACCTGTAATTGCAACTGGTTGTGTTCCAGTTACTAACAAAGTACTGTCAAAATCCAAGCGAGCATTGTTGTAGTCAAAGTTCACCTGTCCTGTTTGCACAGGTTGCTTATTAAGAGTCGCATTGGCTAGTGCCACTTTTCCTTGCACTCTCGGATCTTGTAAATTACCTCCCAAGGTGGCATCAGCATTTACATTACCAGTGATATCTATCGGGTATTTTTCTATAAAAGGTTGTAAAAGCGATAGAGGTAGACTTGCTACATTCAACTTTCCAGATAGTTGCTCAGTTCCTAACTGTCCGGTAAAAGCCACCAGTCCTTGATTTATCCCGACACTCAAGGGCGAAAGTGTGACGACACCATCAGCAAAATTGCCTTGAGCAACGACTTGATTAATGGAGTATTCACCCCATTGCCAATTAGCACCTTGGAAATTAAAGCCAACATTTAACCCAGATTTTAACGAGCCATTAGCTGTAATTCCTCCGCTCAAAACACCCGTTAATTCTGCAAGGGTGGGTAAAGATGCGTCTTTTTTGGTTTCTTGTTGCTGTTGTTTTGCTACGGATGTCGCAATATTAGAAAAATATGCTAACTGGGTTTTCAAATCTGCATTGGGCAAACTGACAGGCTTGGTATCAAGTACTTCTGCTCCAGCCAACTTCGGAGGCTGCAACCCGGTATTAAGGTCTTTAAAATCAAAGATATTAAACGCTTGTAATAGTCTCTCAACTCTGGCTTGGTCTAAATTAGCTTGGAATTGAAATTGCGGGTCATTCCCTGTTTTTACATTTCCACTCAGGGCGATGTTGCTATCTGCAATCCGCAATTGACCATTAGTCAAGCTAGCAGTACCATCAGCATAATTGATGCTGCCGCGAAATTCATCTGCTGCAACTCTGGCAACACGAGGCGCTGCGATCGCAACGTCTCCCGCAATGGCATAATTATTCAGATTAACAACTAAATTCCCCGATAGTTGCCCCCCCAAAGGTTTCAATTGATTATTAGGTAAAAAGCCTCCAACCAAAGCTATAGGAAACTGTTGAGCGTTGATGATTAAGTTCTCTCCCTCAGTTCTACCTGTGGTAACTGCATCATCTCGCTTGACTAAAAATGAAGTTGGACGATAATCTGCACCTAAGTTAAGTGCAATCCTATCTTGCTTCCCGGCTAATCGCAGACTTCCCCCTTGTCCGCCTTGAAAATTCACGTTTCCAGTTAAAAGTGGGTCAAACTTCAAGTTACTCACATTGAAATTCCGCAGCCGGATATTACCATTAGCTTGAGGTACATCTGGAGTACCTGTAACTTGCCCATTAAAATCAAGTAGCCCCGCTATTGCTACGTCTCCAGGAACTTGAAAGCCTGTATTTTTTAAGTTGAAGTTCTGCGCCAGTACATTTAAATTAAATCCCGTAATTTGGGGTGCGCCACTTGGTGGAGTTTGAATAGCGATCGCTCCATTAGCACTCAGTCCTGCGGTAGTTGCTTTTTCAACGATAATCTGCTGTCCATTCCACTGCACTTGCGCTGTCAGTGGTTGTGCTAGCAGCGCTAACCCTTGAGATAGGCGGATTTGTCCAGCGGCTCGAATATCTGCAAGCTGAAAAGATTTTGCTGTGCCTGCTAATTGGATATTACTATTGAGCCGTCCTCCCAATTGTGGTGAGAAACGGTTGAGTTGAATTTGGGAAAGGTTGGCAAGCACTTGCCAGCGACCAGCATCAAAGCTAACATTTTTAAGATTAACCGTACCTCCTGCTACATTCAGCCTTGCTTGTCCCGTGGCTTGAATGGTTGAGGGTTGGAAAGAAGTAGTGCTTCCTGACAAATTCAAGGCGACATTGCTTAAAACTCCCTGGAACTGGGATGGTATCTCTCTAAAACGGCTCAATTGCAGTTGTTGGGCATTCACAAAAGCCTGCCAGCGTTGTTGTGCAAGTTGACCACTAGCTCTTATTGTCCCACCTGCTACGTTCAAAACCGCATCGGGGAAAACAATATTCTGTCCTTGTTTGGCAACAACAACTCGTCCGCTAGTGGGATAGGTGGCTTTCGGCGCTTGCACCCGCGCGACTGTTTGTAGATTGCTCAGTGTACCAGAAATATTGGCATTTGCTGATACATTTCCAATGGTGATGGAGGGTGAGGAGTTGTATGCTTTTGCGATCGCATCTCCTGGTAAATTTTCTGCTTGCACATTCAACGCCACCCTACCTTGGGGTGAAAGCTGAAGTTGACCGCTAGCTGTGACTTGCCCTCCCACCTCTGGATTTGCTTGAACGCTAGCAACATTTACGTTTAATGGGCTACCTAGAGAACCAGAAACCTTTGCGTTTGCAGATATACCACCAATATTAATCGGAGTTGAGATGCCGTAACCTTGAGCGATCGCATTTCCTGGTAAACCTTGAGCTTGAATACCTAAAGCTACTTGACCTTGAGGTGCTAGTTGAACTTGACCACTGGCGGTAATTCTTCCCCCTGTTGGCGGCGTTACTTGAACACTGGAAACATCAAGTTTTAATGGTTGTTTGCCAAGTGAACCAGAAACTTCTGCTTTTGCTGAAATATTGCCAACTGCGATCGGTAGAGCAACACCGTAGTTACGCGCTAGTATATCCCCGGATACGCCATCAACTTGAGCATTAAATATTACGTTGTCTTTGGCTCCGATATTAGCTTGACCGCCTCCTGTAATTTCACCACCTGCTGCGGGGACTATTTTCAGATTGGAGACAGCAATTTGAGAAGCAGTTTGAGATACATTCAAGCGGAAGTCAGTATTGACGGCTGTGAAGAGAACGCGATCAACTTGAATAGGTTTTGTATTGCTTAATGTACCGTTAACGACTGGTTGCTGTAATGCGCCGCCTACCTTAATATTTGCTTGAACTTCGCCACTAGCTGGGACTGACGAATTTACATTCAGCGTGTTTAAGATATTTTTCGCACTAACTGGTTTTATTTGAGCAGAGAGATTAAAACCTGTTTGGGTATTAATTGTTCCATTAGCCACAATAGGAACTTTGCCAAAGTTCGTATTCAGATTTTCTAAAGAAACTGTCTGACCTTGAAATATAAATCTGCCATTAAAATTAGAAACTTGCTGAGGAATCTTGGGAATTTTAGCAACGATTTGATTAGCTGTAGCTGTTCCTGTAACGGCTATTTCTGACAGCTTGGGTGGAATCTGAACTCCTAAGTCAGCATCTAAACGCCCTGCTTGCAAGGCAATTGGCAACTCAATTAATCGACTTATATCAGATGCTTGTATAGTTTGTGCTTGCAGCTTGAGGTTAGTTTGTTGAGCTTTTGTTTGTGTCTCGCCAACGATTTTAACAGCCCCTCCTCTAGCAAGTTGACCATTTATGTCATAACCAATTCTTTGATTTTGATCAAAAAATCGGGCAATACCACCAAATTGATTTATTATTACTGACCCTTTCGGTCTAGTTGACCCGGAAGCTGGCGATAACTCTACATTCCCATCTTGAATTTGAAGTGTCTCCAACTCAGTTTGAATAGCGCCTTTTCCTTCCGCAGCCTTGACTTGGGCTGTAACCCAGCGACCATCTTGATCCTGTTGGATGTAGACATTGGGTTGAATTAATGTGACATTTAATGCTAGTTTTCGTGTAAGGAGGAGTTGCAAGGGCGAGAACTGCACATCTAAGGCTTTTGCTACTACCTGATCTGGATCGGTGGAAGTTGGTGGTATTGATAGAGAGCTAAATCTTAGACTACTTAGCGAAAAACGTTCAACTTTCCCTACTTGTACTGGACGCCCAAGCAATTGTTCGAGATTTTGCTGTACTAATGGTGCTAAATCTTTATATATGTAGTTTCTAGCCCACCAAGCACCGACTGCAATTCCAACCAGCAAAACGACACCGAGAGCCAAACTGGTACGTCCTAAGAGGAGGAGCCATAAACGACGATTAGGTGCTTTCTGGTTATTTTCTGATTTTGGAGAGTGCTTCATTATAGTTACAACACTTTTATCTGGAATAAGCCGAGAGACAGGCTGGTACCGCAAGGCGGAAGTCAAAAGGAGCCAGTGCGTTGGGGAGCCAGCGCGGTCTTCTCCCAAGGGGAGACGCCAAGGGCGATGGGGGTTTCCCCCATGAGCGACTGGCGTCCGGCTCTGCCGACTTGTTCGCTCTTAGCGTTCTTGCAGGGTAGCAACTGGCTCTCAAAAGTCAAAAGTCAAAAGCCTCTAATTTTGAGCTTTACGGCTGTAATAAAACGGTAGGTTTATTTCCGCCAGTCTGTGCTAGTAGCAGTTGTATTAGCCAGTCACAAGCAATACATCGAATAACAAATTATTACCCGAATTAGTTTTTCTCGCCTTTCAATTTGGAGATTTAATCTATAGTATGGTATTAATTAGCACTTCCTCAATCTGAGCAGTAATTAAAGCTATTCTCTGCTTCACCTTTTGAAAGTCTATAGTCATCCAAATAGTTGTCTGACAAATTATGCCTCCTTTCTGTTAGGCAAAGTAGATGATTAGTATGTCTTTTCTCACAATACTTATATTGTGATCAACTATCTTTTGTAAGAAGAATTGATATCTTAAGATAGATTTTATTTGCTTTTTAGATTATTCTTCAGAGTTTAGACAAAAAATCATTGAATACTAGACTACTCCATGACAACTTTTGTATATACAACTGTGGTTATAAAATACAACCCTGTATAATCTTACCAAGTAGTGATGACTTTGTTATAGTCTGACTTTTTACGGGATATGGAAAAGTCAGCCTCTTTCCTACGGGACGCGGCGCGAACGGGGAAGTCAAAAGTCAAAAATTTTGAACCCCATAATTAAATGGGCTTGTACCTTTTTATTTCTAGTCAAAGTAAACAGCCTAGAGTAGGGGATAAGGGAAGAGTGTTCCAATGCCATTCGCCTATTAACCTTTTCCCCCGGTAAAGGTGACGCTTTGAATAAAGTAACGATTAAAAAAGGCGTAAACGCCTAAAGCTGGGAGAGTGAAGACCATAGAAGCCGCCATAATGTAATTCCAATAGCTAATGTATTGACCTTTGAAGGTGTTTAGCCCTAAAGGAAGGGTAAACATTTCTGGGTCAAAAAGGATAACTATAGGCAGTAAAAAATTATTCCAACTGCCCATGAACACAAAAACTGCCTGTGCTGCAAGTGCTGGTTTTGCTAAAGGTAAGACAATATGCCGGAAAATTCCAAAAGTATTTAAGCCATCGAGTTGAGCTGCTTCTTCTAGTTCTTTAGGAAAATTAACGAAAAACTGCCGCATCATGAAGATAAAAGTGGCATTAACCATGCTGGGCACAATCATGCTTTGGTAAGAATTCAGCCAGCCGATCGCTTTTAAAATCAAAAATGTGGGAATTAGAGTGATTTGCGCTGGGACTGCCAGTACTGCCAAGATTAGAAAGAACCAAAAGCGCTTACCCACAAAACGCAGTCTCGCCAAGGCATAACCAGCCATTGAATTTAACAACAAATTTAAAAGCGTGACGCTGATGGCAATCACCACACTGTTGAACAACCAGCGCCAAAATAGCGGTTCTTGGAGAAAGATTTGCCTGTAGTTGTCAAAAGTAAAATTCTTGGGGAGAAAGTTGGGTTCACCACTGACAATCTCTGATAGCGGCTTAAATGATGCTGAAAGTGCCCAGAGAAAGGGAATTAGAGTAATGAGGGCATAGAGTGTCAGCAACACGTATAACAAGACTTTAAGCCAGGATAAGCCAGAGATGTTAGTCAAATCCGTTCACCTCCAAAAAGTCGTCGCTGAATTAAAGTAATGGCAATGATCACTGCTGCTAATAAAAATGCGATCGCAGCTGCATATCCCATTTGTAAATTCCGAAACACAGTTTGGTAAATTAGCAGTACCACAGTTAAGGTAGCGTTGTTTGGGCCACCAGTACCAGCAGAAAAGATGTAAGACTGGTCAAAAAGTTGAAAAGTGCCAATTACCCCCACTGCTACCACAAAGAAGGTGGGAGCAACGCGATTTGGTGAGGTAGGATCAAAAACCAGCGATCGCTAACAAC
>NZ_CAXTNE010000185.1:0-16417 GCF_964245445.1 uncultured Nostoc sp. | reverse complement strand
TCTTTACAAAACTTTACAACGTGTCCCATTTTACACGTACTTCGTCATGACCCCACCCCTGGCTGAATGCTTGGAACGTAGTGTAGCAGCAAGGTGAAAATATAGATTTACTAATTGGTGAATTTACGCCAAGGTGAAATTCTAAATTAAGCTGACTCCTGACTGAATGCCTGGAACGTAGTGTAGTAAAACTAAAAGAAACTATTGCGATAATGAAAAAGACTGATGCAGCTATGCCTGGATCTTCGCTCCAGTAGAGGACATACCTAATATGACTATCAAAGAACTGCTTCTTATCGAAATTGAGTCCTCCCCAGATACCATTTTGGCTGAAACGCTAGACTTTTTACGCTTTCTGAAAACAAAGTCAACCCAAACACAGACCCCGCCAGAAGTAGCAGAATCCACTACTCACACTGAAGTTAATTCCACAGGTCGCTCACTCTTAGAACACTTGAAAACGATTGGTCAATGGTCAGGCGATGATTTACAAGAGTGTCTTGAGCTAGTTTATGCCACTCGCGGCAAAGCCAAATTTGATTACGACAACCCCAAACAGCTTTCCGCTTCGGCTCTGGCGTTACCTCCAGATAACGCTGCAACGTCCCCAGGTCGCTGTGACCAGAAATTTCTTGAATGGTTCTCAAAGGTATCCCAGCGCTTGACATCTGCGTGATAGCAGTTCGCCTAAACGAATGGGTACTGACTCCCTCTACCCCAATGCGCTTGCAGGCATCACGTAAAATCTTGTCTGCCATAAATCGGGTCAGACGTTCAGTTACACCGCGCATACCAGGGAACATTGCTGCCGGTTTGGGTTGGTATTCGCCCAGCATTGCGGCTAGCCCTGCTGGGATGTCCACAATTCAGGTTTTATGCTTGCCTTTGGTGGTAGACTTGCGAAAAGTGATAGCACCAGATTTGATATCAGTCGTCTGAAGTGCTAATGCTTCTGATACGCGACAACCAGTGAAAAGGCAAATTCGGCATAGAGCGCGATCGCGTGGGGTAACTAGTCACTCCGTGAACAATCGCTTCAGTTCGTCTTGAGTTAAAATCTTGCCTTGTCCGTTACCGTCTACTTTCATTTTTGCGATCATAATGGGGATTACACGTTTTTAGTCAAACGTGTAATCGATGCCTCCAAGTCTTCTAGATTCATTGATGTTTACAGCGTTCGCCTAACACTACCTCAGATAGTAGTGAGCCACGCTCATTTGATTGTTACCTCGCTTGAGCCACTACCGCCAGAAAAATACCCCCATATTCTGGGGGCGATTGATGTGGTTGATGTGTCTAAAAGGACACAATAGAATAATAAGAGTTCGCTATAAAGATTTCTGTATATATGCCCATCTTAGAATGAACTGTCGATGGATGTCTTCGGTGATCGCTGACTCTTCAAAATCGCTTCACAACAACTTTTCAATAAAATCGCTATTTACACCGTTAACCATTGCAAAAATTTTCCGAGACCTTTTTCAAATATTCAATCCGGCAGCAACCGCGCCGCCATTGGTCTTTAGTCAAAGGATAATAACTAGACCAAATACTTCCATCTGGCGCTGAATAAAAAAATGTAATTACAGCCGATTGAGAGCCAAAGTTACAGGTACTCACTTGTATCTCCTCTCCAAGAGCAAAGGTCTGTCCTTGACTATTAGTAACTGTCTCTAATTTTTTATATGGTGGTATTCGTTTCTCTAGTTGGGGTTGTTTATTTTCTAGTTCTGGTTGTGCTAAATCAATAGCTTTACTTGACGAGCTTTGAGCTAATTCTTCTAGATTAACTGTTGGTGTTGATGCGGTTAATGGGAAGTCAGACGAGTCTATAGCTGCATTGATTTTTTCAAGTCCAGCATCAGGAGTAGCTTGAGGGCTACTGTTTGATGGCTCCATCTCAATGCTTTGACTCTGGTTATTCAAAACGTCCAACTCCGGTACACTGTTTTGATTTTCTTGTGGTGCAATGGTTGATGATGAATCGGATGGTGCTGGGCTATTAGTATTCTGCTTGACGATACGCACAATAGCTGGTTGAGTTGGCGGAGATATTTCTGTTGATGCTGAAATATTCGTTTTTTTTAATTTCGGTTTGGGCATAACTTATTATTTGCGGCAATGCACTCAAGGGGCGTGAGGTAAGTAACTTGAGTTCTAGTGATGATGATGGAAGCTTTTTCTGTTGGATTAGCTTACGTATACTTGTGGGTATCTTTTGGTGGCGTGGTTGATAACTTTTTAGTTTTTGATTGCTCATGAGCCATATATTTAATGCACTCCCCTGATTCAATTACTAAGTCAGTCCCCACACGCCGCACCTGAAAATTCCAGAAACACTTCACCGATTTGGGCGGTAGAAATCCCAATAGTCTCAGTTTAAAATCCTTGGGTGGCTCCAAATTCATCCGAGGTTCACGTTGAATTTTGACTTCGACTATCCCAAATTCATAGTCAAGGTATACAACTACTCCTTGTACAGAAAAGTTATCAGCTAGTGACTGAAATTCTGCCTTAACTGATTCGGTATATTCCGATGGTGTCTTCACACTTATTAAACTCACATCTAATCCTATGCCATTTGGTGATAATAGTGTTCTGGGGTAAACAGTCCACAAGTAATCTCGTGATAAATCAAGTTGGGCTTGAACTATTTTAGATGCTCTCTTTTGGAGAATGGCATTGAGTATTACACCGTCAACAGTTATTAGTTGGCCTTTATAAATAAGCTCACTACTTGGAACATACCTTCCCCACAGCCGCCCAATTGCACGATATTGTAGAGAATCTGTTGGCGTTATCGGTTGATTATTGACTGATAACTGCTGTGTATCGGTAGTAATGGTCATGCTGACAATCTTGAATATATATATGAAAACACTAACCTTTGGAAAAGCGATCGCCTTTAAAGAAAACTGAGATCGCCAAGAAAATCTGTCTATGAAGAAGCGCCAGCTTCAGCTACAGCAGCGCCCACGTCTGGTTTAGACTCCTTGGGTTTTTTCTGAAAAATTTGAATTCCTGCGTCAACCACTTCAAACCCTGACTCTGTTCGTTGGCCAAGCTTGCCCGATACAGCCCCAGCCCAGTCTGCAAATTCCGAGGCGCTAGTTTCAGCCTTCCGCCAGCTTTTGGCGTTAACTTGAGCAGTAAAAACTATGCCGTTCTGATCAGTCAACTCGATTGCAACTTTTTTATTTTCTGTTGGTTTGGCTGTTGGTAATTCGCCACTAAATTTTATTGTCACTTCGCTTTTGACTTCCATAGCTTACCCCTGGCTCATCATCAATTTCATTTTTTCGCTCTCTTATTTATCTTGGATTAGGTTGACCACAAGATGCGCGATCGCGCATTGCTATCGTAGTTGATCACTTTCAAAGTAAACGTTGAGCATTCGGCTTGAACGAGAACCAAGACTCAACATTAAAAAACAAAATCTACAAAAAAAATTTACCCCTGTTTTTGACCCTTTTTTCGTCTATCTAATTGATAATTACTCTCAATATTAACCGCCCAAACCGTGATTATTGACGCATTTATCAACAAATATTACAGTTTTGGCACTAGTTTATTGATTTGACTAAATTCGTGCGTCTAAGAGAAAATCTCGACAAAACATCCATTTTCCCAATTCTTGCGACGAAGCCTGACCTTGAACTATTGAAGCAGGTCTGATTGAATCAGCCGCTTCCCCTGGAAGCTCAGGCGACTCTAAAACATTACTCTTGTAGCTTGGGGCATTGACAGTTACAACTGGTGCAGTCAACGCTGGCTGTGACAAGACAATGTAAACATCACTTATTACATAGGCTTTATGTAGTTTACCAGTATTGAAATAGTAGTTCTAAATACTTTGCCCAAGTGGTAGCTGTTGGGTAGCTCAACTGGTGACACCCCGCTACCAGTTGAGCAGTAAAAAAGCGAGTTGTTGAAAATTTGATGATTCCCCAACTGGTAGCTATACGGTAGCCCTACTGCTACCAGTTGAGCATAAGACTTTTTGCGAAAAATTCTGGCGTAATGCTGACTGACTATGACTTACAGCAAATTTTAATCACCTGTTTCATTCTCAATAACTCTAAAATTATTGAGAATATATAATACATTTATGTTGCAATTGTGCTTCAAACAACTGCTCAATCGAGTAATTGCTTGAGCAAGTAAATCTGTAATTCCAACTGTGAGATAGAGTAAATCACAGCAGTCTTGAGAGTGTCGCTGTCAGCACCAATGCGCTTTATGACAAAAGGCCCCCAGCACATCCTTAAAGTACTCAAAACAATTTTAGTCAAACCTCTGCCCGACATTTTATGCTCTCGCTCTCGTAAAAATTGCAGCAACTGGCCATCGCTACTGTCGTGACTGCGCTTAATCGAAAGCACTTCTAAATTAGGTTGCTCCATGTCCTGTATCCCTACCGAATTAGAGGGGTTTATGGGTAAGCCATCGTGTCAATTGATACCAAATTTTTACGACTGTCAAAATGCGCCGTAAACTACCCCTAAGTACCCCTTTACTGTACCAAACGACAGTCGTTTGACAGTCATTACCCAAAAACCCGATGACTGTCAAACGACTGTCGTTATGCCCCCTAAAGGTACTTTTGGGCGTATTTTCGCACCAGCCAGTAAGGGCGATTTCTCCCCAAAAAGTGGATTTCAGGGTTTTGTATAAGTGATACCATACTCACTATGGTTTCATGCCCTGCGGGTGGCTGCGCCATCTCTCGCTGCGCTCGTGACATGAAACCGCCGTTCGCCCGAAGGGGTTTTTGAGTACTACAAAAGCACTGCATTTGTAGCATAAATCTTTTATGTCGCCACTAACAATTCTTAGAATTGAGAAACTAAAAACATTCGGTAACGTTGCCGGAAGTGATGACCATGTTACCAGGAATAGAGAAACACCCAACGCAGATCCAACTAAAGAGAATGTCCGGTTGATTGGGGGAGAAGACGAACGCGCACTCGAAGAGATAGTCTTTGAAAAAATCTCTACGCTCAAGCATCGCCCTCGGCATGATGCAGTGTTATGCACGGAAATGTTTCTCTCGGCATCGCCTGAATATTTCCGTCCTGAAGATCCATCTCTTTCTGGGCAGTGGTCTAATGAGAGAATGCAGCAATGGGCGATCGCATCTCGTGACTGGCTGGCTCAAAACTATGGGTCAAAGTGCGTCAGGGCAGAACTCCACCTAGATGAAAGTACCCCACACATTCACGCCTACATCGTGCCAGTGAACGATAAAACTGGGAGAGTCAGTCATGACGCGATGTTCGGCGGCAGAGGTGGGCAGGGAAGAATTAAGTTATCCAAACTCCAAGACAGTTATGCTGCTGCACTTGCTCCTTTGGGCATTGAACGAGGGGTCAAGGGCAGCAAAGCAACTCACACCAAAGTCAAAGAATATTACCAAGCGGTTAACAGTGAACCACTCACCGCAGTCATTACAAATAACCAATTAGCGCCCACACCATTTGAATCAGCTAGGAGTTATGTAGCCAGGATTCAGTCTGATGAACACTTCCAAGCGATTAACCACCAACTGGCTGATCGCTCCTTTATGGCAGAGCGATTGGAGAGGGCAGAGCAACGGGCTAGGGCCAGCGAAAAGGAGCGACAACGGCTAGAAGAAATTGTACGATCGCTGGAATTGAAAACCCAACAACTGCGCGACTTGGCCTTAGAGGATGTCGCCTGGGAGTTGGGGCTAAACCACGAGGAAGGAAAATGGAAGGGTCACGGACACATCATTAATATAGATGGGCCCAAATTCTACGACTTTGCACCCGAACAGCAGAAAGGCTCAGGGGGTGCGATTGACTTGGTGATGCACGTCAACAATTGCAATTTACGGCAGGCGGTCGTCTGGTTGCATGAGCGATTTGGGGAAGCTGGGGCAGAACGAGCAGCGATAGCCAAAGCTAAAACAGTGGCTGCTGAAATTATCCAGTTAGAACCACGCGACAAATTCAGGCTACCAGTTGAGGATAAAAGCAAGTGGCAGGGAGTCTCCAACTACCTCACCCAAAAACGGGGGATACCATCAAACTTTGTGGAACTTCTGCATAAAAGGGGGTTAGTTTACGCTGATGATCAGCAAAACGCTGTGTTCGTCATGCGGAATCTTAGCGAAGAACCCCAGGCAATAGGAGCATTTCTGCGGGGGACACGGGGCGAGAACAACACTTTCAAGGGCTACGAGAAAGGAACAGTTAGGCGTGAGGGCTGGTTTCACTTCCGCTTAGGCGGACAGCCAACTGATCCTGTAGAGAAAGTGGTGCTTTTGAAATCGCCCATCGATGCCGTGTCTTTTGCCATGCTGGAATATCAGCTTAGAGGCGACGTGCCACCCAATAGAACTTTGTACATGGCGGTAGATAATCCCAAAAGCTTACCAGTAGAGCAATTGCAGAATATTCCTAATTTACAAGTGGCGTTTGACTCGGACGATGCTGGCAATGCAGCTGCACGAGTTGTTAAGGAACTACTGCCACAGTCCAAGCGGCTCAAGTGCAAAGCTAGCGATTGGAATCAGCAGCTACTCGATTATGGGCGACAGTTAAGGCAACAGCAGCAGCAACAGCAGCAGCAGGAGCAGGATGATGAATTGAGTCTTTAATAGTCAGCGTTCTAGTAGTGAACTGTACAGTTAGCTTTGTAGTATTAATGTAGCTGTTTGGTACTTCTTTTTGATGAAAGTGATTTTGAATTCACTTTGATCCTCACTTTTTTTCAAAAAAACTTTCGCAAAAATTTGGCGTACTGTGCGTCATAATCAAAAATTTTTCATCCCACAAATTCAACACAGAACTGACACAGAACTGCCAAAATGCAATGCTTTCCTCTGGCTCAAATTTACAGATTTTCCATCAATCAGCCGTATAACTGCCACAGAATTACCATAAAAATTGCAGCTTTACACTATGCTGTTTTATTACTGAAATTCTTCATTACGGAAGACTGAGGAGCAATAGGAGCGATGGGGCGATCACTCCTAGTCCACACTGCCAACTTCCTCGACCCTGGCTTGACCGCAAAGTGTTGGGTGTTGGGGAAGAGGCTATCACTCTTACTCAGCTGGCGGATCTATTAGACATTGGAGATTAGGGATTGGGTGAAACGGGCAATGGGGCAATCGCTGTAAACTATTTGGATAAAACATTGTTCCAAACTCCTAGACGTTGTTGTCTAGCCTTGACTTCAATGTGGGCAATGCTTTTCATGTTTTGGCAACCTTGAGAAAACTTTGTATCAAAAGTAGCCATACCATTGGCTATTTGTAGATAACTAAAGTCTTTAAACTTTGAATTGTGAGACTGATTTGGGTTAATAGAAACTTCAGCCACCATAAAACCAAATCTGTCCCTATTGACAGGAGCTATTAACACTTCAGCATTTCCCTGATCTACTAAACCTTGCAAGTTAGCTTGTGATTGTATACCTAATGGTTGATTTAGTTCTGGGGCATCTACACCACAAAGCCGGATTTTGTCTATCTTGCCATCATTTATGATCATAATTTTGTCACCATCAATAACTTTGGTGACTATGGCTGATTTTCTCAAAAGTACATTCTGGTTAATAGTTTTGCTACTACTTGGGGTAAATGTGATCGTTACAGTGATCGGGATAGTAATGATCAATCCAAGCGAAATTTTCTTAACAACCGCTTTTAAGGAAACCATAACGTGTTAGAACTCCGATTTTTTTTTTGATTTCTATTGAAATTGATGCACCCAACCAGGGAGCTACAATCTCTATAATTTTGTCTTAAGAGTTTTACCTAAAATATTTTAGGGTAAATTTAGTATAACGTAAATTACTATAGGCAACAATCATTGCCTAAAATTTTTGAGGGAAGTATGTTAAGCTAATAGTGTTGGTACTCAAGGTATAGGTATGGCAGCTATGAAAGTAATTTCGCGAATATCAGAGCTTCGCGAAAGAGAAGGAATTACTCAACGTCAGCTGGCTGAGCTTTTAGGTGTTACAGATAACACAGTTGCTAACTGGGAATCAGGCAGAAGCAGTGTAGATTGGATTGATAAGGTAATAAAGCTGTGCAAAATTTTTAACTGCTTGGCCGAAGATTTAGTCAATTATGAGCCAGACATTGAATCAGAGAAAGAAGATTCTTTAGCAGAGATACGTGCACGTCTGAATCCTCGCAAGCCAGTGCAATCAAATCCATCCAACCCAGATTTAACTTTAGATTTGAGGGTACGCTAACTATGCAGATAATGACAGATGCCGACTTATTACTGGAGTATCTGCTATATCAAACAGAGGCTGAAGAACTGATGGAGATTATTAAGGAGGGAAAAATTCAGTTCTTTATCACAGATGTTGGTTTATCTAAGATCCGTGAAATAGCAAGCAGAATGGATCACCCAGAGGAAACCGAAAAAATTTTAAGGAAGCTACTAACGTATGTTTCAGTCTGTTCTGTTGATGCCGATTTAATTGAAAAAGCGAATCTACTTAACTTTAAAGATTTTGAATCTGCTCTAGAGGTTACTTGTGCTTGTGCGAATGGAATTGGTGCAGTTGTTACACGGAATCGCCAAAACTTTGACGGTGTTAAATTTAATGTTCTATCAACTTCTCAAATTTCAGTTCGTCAATATCTAGAAAATTTGCTACTTAATACCAAGTTAGTGTCTCCTCCAAATATTGAAGTGGGGAAAGCTCAAGGTTTAAACCCCAATATTCCACCTATTGTTTTTGTGCCTAATATCTCAGATATTCAATATTTAGAAGAGTTTTTGCAAAATAACGAAGTCTCAGGAGCCATTGATATGCAAGATTTAAACAACTCGAAGTTAAAGAAGCGCATATCTAATGCCATTCAAGCAGGAGCAATGGAGGCTGCAAGAGTGGTGTTTGATCATCCTCTAATTATGATCCCACTTGTTACTGTAAAAGCATTTATGGACAACGAATAGTGTCTAGTTGCAGATTAAATTGGTTCTTAGCAATTTTTGGTGACGATTGAAGGCTACCTACTTTAAGACAGCGAGTTACAGCAAATTGCAACTTGGTGAGGTACAGATAATCGTGGGGGCACAACATATTGTGCCCCTACCCGTGTACTTCATTTACCTGAAATACGCTGTAATTGGAGGTAGGCGGGGTATTTGGCGCTCTCAGTAAATCGAAAATTTTTCCAGAATATTTACTCAGTAGCTGCTACGACTGCTACTGTGTGCCAGCACTTTGGGTAATGAAAACGAACATATACCAAAAACTGCGATCGCTGGTTTTTCAGATTTAAGTTCAGAGAATAGATATATTAGAGAGATAATATGTGCCAAAAAATCGGAAGTCAGGTATTGGCAAATAACAACGGATAAAGAAGAACTTCCAAAAAACACGACTTGGTATGTCATGAGTAAATATCCAGACATTACCCCAAGAGGCGTGGGCAATTTTTATGGTTTAAGAACTTGGTAGAATATGGTTTAAAACAAAGTAAAAATGAATTAGGGTGGGCAGATTTTCGCCTAACTCATTATTCACAAATAGAGAAGTGGTGGGAAATTGTTTTTAGTGCTTATCTTTTGGTTAGTCTTCATTCCGAACAACTGCTTAAATTTCCGCCACAATCTGAATCTAGATTTTCATCACATCCTTGGTGGAATCAAGGCAATGGTTGGAATAGTATTCTTAATAATCTCCGTTTGATACTTCAGCCCTTTACGCTATTTAACTTAATTAAACCTTGGTTCACAGTCTTTACAATCCCTAAGCTATCTGAGGGATTTTTTCAACTTCAAATGATTGTTAATAATCTGACTCGCTCAATTTTCCAAAACTTCAATATACCTTATTTCTATTTTTCCTCTGCCTAGAGTGACAAAAGAGGGTTAACTACATCGGAGCGAAAGCTGAACACACAAAGACTTGAGCCATTTAGCAACTCGCCAGAGAATTGCGATCGCACTTATTGGGAAACGGGACTATCACGCCATCCACTCCATCCAATCGGGCGCAGATGACATCAGTTGAGCAAATCTGTCTGGGCTGACCTCACCAAACTCCAGCATCACGCCCCAACGCTCATCACTCGTTAGGGTACTGAGTAATTCTTTAACCTGGTCAACCCCGGACTCAAAGCGCTCAATTGCTAACTGAGCATAATATTTTACCTGCTGCCACCAGTCATCATTAAGTGTTTCTACAAGTTCTACTTCCCCGTCCATACCCCCGCAATTATTATCTCCAATTACATTAGGGGGGGGTGTGGACGGAGGGTTAATTCCATACTGCATCTGCATCCTAGCAGCATAAGCTGCATGACGTTCTTGCTCCTCCTGGCGAAATCGTTCCCTCTCCTCCCGTTGCCGTTGCCGATACTCCAATACCTTCTGGGCAAACTCTACATCCTCAGTATTCAGCCGATAGTACCTAACGCGCTTACCATCTTCAAGCGGTCGCCGTGATTCGGTGGACAGTCCCAGTTGAGCGAGATACTGCCCCAAAATCCATACAGGAGATTCATCGAGGGGAATGGTCAGATTGAGAATCCCCTTAACGTGAGATGCGTTGCGTTTGGAGAACTGGTCCAAAACCTGAATCATCGCTTCGTCCCCTTTAATCTCAACCCCAGACATGAGATCCATCAACACTGCCCTCAGTCCTAGCCGATGACGCATAAGCCACGCGGTAGAATGGTTACTCCAGTCAGTGCATATAGCCAAGCGCGAGCGCTCCGTTTTATCCCGTTCCACCACAATATTCGGCGGTGCAACAAACTCTCGCCCAAGGTCATCGGTAATTGTCTCTCCGCTTGGAGCTAAAATTGCCTCCAGTGCGACAATCTTCTTAATTAACCGCCCAGAGTCATCTTTCTCTACCAGTTCCGGGGTAACAGTCATCCCGTAAGTGTCTTGTATGCGGAACTTCTCACACTCCAAAACGAATTCTGGCTTGAGATAGTCTTGGTGCTGCCTAGCCGTATAAGTCCTTCTATCAATATCTTTGGCATTAGCAACCTTGCGAAAATGTTCCTCATCGATGGCAATACCTGCCGCTTTCATCCACCGGGAAGCCCCCTCATCGGTTGCATCACCCACAGGCACAATAGTATTGCCCATTTCTTCTAAGAGCGATCGCAGATCGACCCGTAAATTATTAATCGACCAATTCCGTTGCCCCTCAATCTGACAACTAGCATCCAATGCCCAATCCTTCTCAGCCCCACGTTTGCCTGAATCCCTGTTAATGCGAATCAGAAAAGCGGTCATCTCATTTGTTTGAAGAATCTTTTCTTTAATGCGTCGGGCATTGGTTTCGGCGTAACCAAAGGGGGGACGCGGAGCAACCCAAACATACATGGGGACATCTGGACGATACCGCCATAACTGCTGGGCGCATTCTGTAGCCGACTGCGAGACAGCATGAAACACGCCAAACACGGCATCAAAATGATAGCTGGAAATGTCAACCCCTGAACTGAGACTGGGAGTAATTAAAAAAGCGTCAAGATCCTTAATGGCAACGTTAATCTCCCTGATGAAAATCACATTCTCTTCGCTACCGCTATTTTCCGAGTGAATAGCCCACACCCGTAGCTGTCGGTCTTCGGCTGATTCCGGTATATTATCATCAGGCGTATCCATCGATGTCCCGTCATTGAGCGCTCGTTCTAACTTTTTGATGAAGCGCTTACTGTCACTGACCATCATCAGTTTTTTACCCAACATCAGTTGAGCGTGGAACTCGGCAACGATTGCGCTGCTATTTTTCCCCTCGTACCAATGAACTTGACGACCGCCTGAGCGATACTGGTTTTTGATGATGTACGGTTTTTCACCAGCCGGTCGCAAATTCATGAAAAACTCAATGGTCAAATCATCGAGGTGAGCATCAGCTAAAACAACCAGCTTGGCGTTGTAAACCAGATACTCCAATACTTCCAGAATCGCCCCCCGGTGTTCCTTGCAGGTTTTTGACTTCAGCAAGTGAGCGAGATACTGGCAGGCTTCATCAATAAATAGAATGTCATAAGCCTGTAAATCATTTGCCATTTTATACAGAGAATCCACGGTAATGCTGAGAGCTTTTACCTGACCCCAGTCACCGCAAGAAATCGCGGAGTACATTGCTGTTTGTAAGCGATCGCTGAGATTCTTGAGCAAAGTAACCCGATGCCCATTGTTCAAAAAACTGAGTTGGGGGTTATCTCTTCTGAGAACTGCCAAGATTTCAGTCTTTCCTGTTCCCATGTCGGAAACCAAACCAACTAACCCCGATTGAGGTAGGGAGTGGATCGCAAGTGAGAGATAACGGGTATTAACTGTCACATTGGGCTTGTACTTATGGAGTCCCCTGACACGATTGATGAAAAATCTTTGCTGGTATTCGCTCATTCTCAAGGCATCAGCAATCATCGTGGTCACGGCTTTAGGAGCCTTTTTACCCAAAGCTACAACCCAATCGTCAATTCCTTTCTCTGGGCCTGGCAGCAGCGCTACTTCACATTGGCAACAAAGTTCTACAATTGCAGAAGCTGTGCGGCGTGTGGCTTGAAAAATCTGCTGTTTGGTTTTGGGTTTGCTTTCGTAGTCGAACAGAACAACGAATTTACGACCCTTTTGAGTCATTGGGACTAAATCAGGGTGTAGTCTTTCTAAATCCTCCTTGCCCACTCGACCATTCCAGATTCCAGGCAGTGCGATCGCCACAAATCCCAACGACAGCAAGCAACCACCCTTCTTCTCTCCCTCTGTAAGGATTACAGGGATTTCGGGATGTGCCATTACCCAAGCCCAAAAACCTAACGCCTCTCCTTGGTCGGTAATGGTAATATGTTCTGGCATCGGCACGTTATACCGGAGTGATACCAACCGCCATAAATGTAGGGGCATTCTCAAGTAAGTAACTCGGTTGGGAGTTTTGGGTGGTGACTCGTACTTGACTGGCTTTTGAGTTTGCTGCTGTGTTGTCTTGTCCCATTCAAGGCGGGGGTAATCTGGTTTCATCCGTCCCCAGTCCATCGCCAACCAATCATTAAGGGGGTCAAGTCCACTAACCCACCATGCACCGGACTCCGCGTGGGCATATCGTTTCAAGTAGCCATCACGCAGCCGCCCATCGTTACGTCTGGCAGTTTGAGGTAGAGCGCATAGCAGATATTCGTACACTGAGGGGCCACTAAGAGAGCGGACATTCAAAGCTGTTAACTTTGGGTCAACACCTGAACCAATAACCCATTCTTGCCAATGGCTTTGAGTTAGCTGGTCGTTTCCATTAGCTTCATTGATGCTAATTACATTGGTTTGTGCCATTTTGATAACCTCCGATAATGGTTGTATTCATCGGAGCTACCCACTGTTAATGGCTAAAGTAGCAGTGCTGATATCAAGTGTTGCCAATGGCTAACCACTTTATCTCTACTCAGTAAAGAAAAAATTTCAGATTTACAAGAAACCAATCGTCTTGACTAAAAGGCCTGAAATTAAGAGCATGAAACTCTCATGATTAGTTTTATAGGGTTGATGTCACCTGATTAAAGCTGTGCTAACTTTACCTCAACTACGCAAACATTGTTAAACTGAAATTGCTATATACGGTTAGTAGCCTAATTGCTAGGCGTATGTCTTGCGTATGGGCAGCTAGCCGATTTCTTATTTTTTACTTGCTTCCAAAGCTGACCAAGCGGCTGGTGTAATGTTTGGAATTAGTTTATGAATAGTCAAAAATGCAGAAATCAGCCCTATGCTTTAGCTCAAGGCAAAATAAAACAGCTTTAAAAAGAAAAAACAAAATATTCACGATGCTATCCTCATATACGAGGCATCTAGGCGTAAAATTCATCCCTAAATTATTTGCATCTAAGTAGCTCTTGCTGACATTCCGCTTTAAATCTAGAGTCGGGGAAAATTGTAGCGCCAGATGCCTTTTTTGCAATTTGTCCAAAAAAAGGCATAAAATATCCGACCCTGTATGCTAAGATTGCGAACAGGGGTCGAGTCGTGAGGCCTCGTTAGTTCTTCAAACAATTTGGTGTCTGTCTGACCCGCCAAAGTCTTGGACATCAATACTGTTATCTAACGACTCCCCTTACCATTTTGACTATCCGAATATACTGCTAGTGTCGTTGCCCCCTCCTTTTTGTATTGATTGATTTCAGTCTGATTTGCAGACTTACTTTGGTAAGGTTAGCATGAAAAGCTGCTTGACAGTATCAAAACAGGCTAATCTGTTTTGTTTTGCAGGCTTGCAAATACTCAGGCATTTGCCCGAAAAACAAATCCACTTGCGCTATCCACCCTTTCAATAGACAGTTAACTCTTGAAGCAGTGTGCTTAAGCAGTTGAGTAAGCCATTTTATCAACGGTGCTAGTTCATCTAGCACCGTTTCAGTTTTTTCTAATCGAGAACATATATCTTGAACCATGTTTTCCTTTAATACTATTCGTGCGGTGTTTGGTGCTGTTCGGTTAACCATTGCAGTGCTAGCACTCTTAAAATGTGGCTCATATTCGTTTTCATGCTTGTGCAAGCCTGCTTGAGTTGCTCTCGTTCATCTTCCAGCATGAAAACCCTGACCTCTGCTGCACCTTCTTGGCGACTGGTAACTATTGGAATGCTCATAATAAGCTCTGTTTGGCTATCTGTGTTATACAAAACTTGCTCATTAGTATAACATTCAGGCGAATTACTGTGTGATACAGATGAAGAGATTTCTTCTGTTAATTTTTGTGATGACTCTGGCTCAATAACTTTTTTGGAGGTTCTAGATACCCCTTTTGTACTAAGACTTCTTTTATAAGTTCGTCCAATAAGCTGCTAACAGTTTTATCCTCATCCTCTGCCCATCGCTCTAGCGCTTGTTTTACATGATCGCTCGTGACAAACATTACTCGTGGTCTTTTACCTGCTGGCATGGCATTTTTTAACTTTAAATTGTGTACCTCAGTCAAGACAGTAGCTAATTCTCAGATACTTAGCTACAATCTGTCTGATTTTTTTTTGAGAAAAGTAAATTAATTCTTCTAGAAATGCTGATAATTCTCTGAGAAAATGCTACTTTAAAGTTGTCAGCCAAAAACAGCCACAAAACAAAGGCAATAGAAGCCAGAAAGTGATGCTATGGCTAACCCCTAACTGGATGTGTGGACTTAAGGCGATTCAGCCTCTAAATTCTCCAAAGCCAGAATAATCAAGACTTTACCAATCGTCTGAACCATGACAGCTATATATTCCAATGCCAAAAACTGGCTAGTTCAAGCGGATTTGTTAGCCAAATCAGGGCTAACTGACCTCATCGCCGGAAAAGACTCAGGTGCAGGGTACGGCAAGGCAATCATCGGTGATTTTTCGATCATGATGCCTGCCGCATACTCACTTGTTCGCAACCGAAACATCATGCACCACGAAACCATCTCAAAAGATGGGGCATGGGTTCGATATGTAGATGGAACGCGGCTTGACTTAAAAGACGTTCAATTTTTCTGGGGCAGTGCGGCTCTAGCTCAAAGTGACCACACCTTGCTGCACGAGGATAAGGCGAAAAAAGCAGAACTGGCATTAGAAAGCATTCTTGCAGACTTAGCAGTTCTGAATATTCCCGATGGAGTCAAGCTTTCGATTAGTTTGAGCAATCACAACCCAGAACGCTGGGCAGATGAAATTAAACGCCGAGTAGAAGGAACTCACACCTTTGAGCATCTGCACCCTGTAACCCGTTCCATTGTCACCAAGACAGTTGAGATTGTTGTCACAGGCATCTATCCCGAAGGTTTTGGAAGCATTGCCCACTGCCTATTCGGTGAAGCAAGTCTGGTACTAGACCCCTCAGAATTAGCGATCGCACTTGATATCGGTTCATCAACTTGGTTGATTACCGTGTTCAACGGTAGCGGTGCAGTGATTGACCGTCACTTGATTGAAGGTGGAGCCGGTGAACTGCATTCGATGATTGCAGAAGCGCTCGACAAACGAAACGACAAAGTAAGTCTGCTGTCCAAGGACGTGAAGCACTCGCCCAGTCTCGTTAACCAGGGGATTATTGAAGGCACTTTCACTTATGGAGGCAACCACCTGACTGGTAAGAAGTTTGAAACCGAGTACAGCCAGTGTCTAGATCAGTGGTGGAGTAACAGGATTGAGAAATTCGCCAACTTTGTGACTGCTGGCAATTATCTAGACCGCGCTAAATACCTTGTCGCCTGGGGTGGGGGTGTTTCGCTGCCAGTGGTGGATCAAAACTTAGCCGATTTAGGCTGTGTGATTTTGAACAATCCCCAATTTATCAATGCTTTGGGGTTGAAGCTATTAACTCAAATATCAATTGGAGCTTAGTTAATGAATTACGAATCTCGGCGTATAACCATCTCCTACCTAGCAGTAATTGGCATCACCGTGCCAAAACGGGAAAATTGTACGCTAAGGCTAAAAGCCTTTCTCC
>NZ_CAXTNE010000184.1:0-16465 GCF_964245445.1 uncultured Nostoc sp. | reverse complement strand
GAGGATGTTGACAGATTATATAATAAAATAGCTATACATTGACCTGCTAAAACCAGGGAGCGACGCGATTTTGTGAGATTGGATAAAAAAGGTGCGATGCCTTCGGCGGGCTACGCCTACGCTAATAAATATACTTCAGTAGAATGATAAGTACACCTATCGATTTAGAAAGCACACAGCAAAAGCCAAGGCATACACTTAAGGTGATAGACAAGCATCTTCTGAATCGAGACTGGCTAGAGACAAATCACTCAACGATCGCAGATGTTGCCTGCTATCCCTATATCGAACTTGCCAGTGATGCCCAAATTGCTCTTGAGGCATATCCGCAAGTGAGCGCTTGGGTTACTCGCATCAAGCAGCTTCCTCTTTACGTCACAATGCCTGGATTCTAAAGTTCTATGTCTGCATTTGTTGCAAAGAGCAATTGCTATCTTTTCAAGCTGTGGACTAACTGTTTAAGAACCTTGTTAAAGCTGGCGAAAGTCTCAGCCTTTTGGATTTAATTAGAGTATAGTACTAGTCCTTTCAAGGTGTTGTGTGATTGGCAGATTTAGCACTAACAAAGTGGCTTGCTAGAATTTGATATCTTACATTTCATCTGCCTCATAATCCCTTTAGATTCCCCTTAATTTTGTACAATTGCTCCCAAAGTGCCATTGACCGCACGTAAATAGTCAGATGGCGATAGCAGAAGCAGCCTACCTCGCATTCCACCAGAAACAGTGATCTGCTCAAATAGAGTTGCCGTCTCATCAAGGTAAACGGGATAGTCTTTTTTGCTAGCTAAAGCTGTCACACCCCCACGGATGTATCCTGTTAGTGGCTGGACTTCCTTCAGGGCAACTGTCTCAACTTTGCGGTTTCCTGAAATCCGCGCCAAAGCTTTTAAATCTAACTGAGCATTTCCTGGCACAACAGCAAAACAGATACCTGTTGTGTCACCTCTGACTACTAGAGTCTTAAAAACTTGCTCTGCGGGAAGTCCTACTTTCTGGGCTGTACTTTCAGCAGCCAGATCGTCAGGATCTACTTCATAGCTCAGGATTTGGTAGGGAATACCTAGTTTGTCCAGTAGTCGAGCAGCATTAGTTTTCATTTAAGTAGAACGGCGTGAAAAAACCAAACTATGTAAAGATAAATAAATACGGAGAATGTATCTACTGAGGTAAGTAAGATATGGGTGCTCGTATAAGGGTATTCCTAACTCGTGAACAAGATAAAAGCCTGTTAAACCTAAGAACTGCGGATGTACCACAGAAAGTTAAAGACCGAGCAGAGGTCGTTAGGCTAAATGCACATGGCTGGTACGTCGAAAAAATAGCTGCCCATTTTAATTGGACTCCTCAAACAGTAAGAGAGGTTTTGCATAAATGGCAAAAGCTAGGTCTAGAGAGCTTTTGGGAGTTGCCAGGTCGAGGGGGAAAATCGAAATATCAGGAAGAGGACATAGTTTTTTTGGAAGAATGTCTCAAAAAAGAACCACGTACATACAACAGTGTTCAATTAGCCCAAAAATTAGAAAGCGTAGGCGCAGCCCGCCACAGGCATCGCTCAGTTAAATTAAGTCCCGATAGATTAAGACGGGTGCTTAAAAAAAGGGGGTCATTTGGAAGCGAGTCAGGAAGAGCCATAAAGGAAAGCAAGATCCTGTAATACGGGAAAAAAAGCAAGCAGACTTAGACATGTTGGAATTAGCTGCTGCTACCGGAGAAATAGACCTAAAATATTTGGACGAATCAGGGTTCTGTGCATGGAGCGAGCCTAGTTACAGCTATTACCAACGAGGTGAGCAAAAACGCTTAGAACAGACGAAGCATCGGGGTCGAAGATTAAGCATTATTGGGTTTTTTCAACCTCTAATTAGTTTTGTTTACGGTTTGGTGATTGGGGGTGTTAATCGCAAGTCCTATATCCAGATGATGGAGCAAGAAGCTCGTGAAGCCTCTGAACTAGGATGCATCAGGGTAATCGTGCAAGACAATGGTCCAATACATCGATGCCAAGAAGTCCAACAGATGTGGTCAAAGTGGGAACACATGGGCAAATACATCTTTTTTCTGCCCAAATATAGCTCCGAAATGAACCCAATAGAATTGGAGTGGCAGCACCTCAAAAAGGATGAACTAGCAGGACGGATCTTTGATGATGAGTTAGATATTGCTTACGCAGTAATTGATGGTGTTCAAGCTAGAGGGGAAAGAGGAAATTACAGGGTACAACGTATTAAGTTTAACTCTACTCGCTCTGGTTAAGTTTTCGTTACATACTTGTAATTTTTCCCGCCGACTTACTTAAGTGTTAGAAAATTTTAAAGACTTACCCTATTTAAGGTTAGTAGATAAACAAAAATTAACAGAAGTCTCTGCAATCTATTTCGCTGTAGCTCGCGATCAAGTTCTCTACATTGGTCAAGCAGTAAATCTTAGAAGCCGTTGGCTAAATCATCATCGTTTACCACAATTAGAAGCAATTAATCGTCGGTATGAAGTCAAGCTATTTTGGTTAATTTGCTTACCAATTCAGCTTAATGAACTAGAACGCCAGTATATACAATACTATTATCCAACTTTAAATCAAAGTAAAGTACCTCAAAAAAAGTTGTTACCTAGCTTTCAAATGCTAACACTGTCGCTCAAAAAATTAAACGAGCGAGTGCTGGTTTTCGGAGTATGCCAGAAGAGTGAAAAACTTCCGCTCAAAACAATAGTTATAGGTTATCTGGCTAACTATACAGAAACTCGGCTTGCAACAACATTAGTTCGGAAGAGTTTGCAAGCTGTAAATAGAAAGCCCAATAGTTTATTTAGATGGATTGAGTACGACCGACTTAAAAATGGCGCTCGTTGGTTAACTAGATGCAATGGTATCGAAACAAGGCTGATTCCTTGGTTTGAAGAACGCATTATGCACAACCCTACTATGTACAGAGTCATGGAAGAGAAGCGTTTTGGAGTTTGGACTTCAATCCCATTAAATGACTATGAAGCAATGAGGCAAGACGTGAAAGCTATGTCATTTACTGAAAGATTGGAATTAGCGCGAAACTCAGAAATTGGCTGGCAATTATTTCCTTTGGAATGTGGTTCGCAGTTGAAAGTTATCAGTGGTGTAGAGCTTCTCTGTCTTACCAGTGAACAGCTAGAAGTATTACTGGATAAGAAGCCCTATATACATGAACAGCATCCAGGTATTTGTGCTATTGATGAAGATCCTATTCCTAAGTTGCTATTTTAATTTTGTATTTTTTGCAAAATTACTACAGCTTTGAAAGCTACATCTCATACCCAAACTCAGACTCCAACAAACTCAGCACTTTCTCTTCCAGTCCAGTCAAATAAGCACGATTCAGCTTCCCCAGGGACTCCAAAAACTTCTGCACCGACTCCTCCAGTCCACTCGAATACACCCAACTGATGCGATCGCTAATCTCCTGAACCTGCTGACACTCCTGGGGCAGGTAGTTGAATGACTTCATGTGGTGCAACCCAATCGTATGTTCGCCATCCCACATTTTTACCGTACAACTGAAATCATTCACTGCGCTGACAATCACCCAACAGCCACCCTTACCTCTCAGTTCGGGATTGTCTTTAGCAAGGATTTAGCAAACAGAAACTCAGCTTAATCTCAGTAGGAGCTTGCTTGGCTACCAGTTAGCAATCTTGAGGGTATTATACTGAATAACAAGTAAATAAATATACTAATGTATTATTGCAATTTGAGATAGTAAAGTATTTAATAGATTATTAAAACAAAGCTAATGAAAAAACTATTTGTAACTATTAATATTTTGGTGTCTTTATTACCTCTAACTGCTGTAGCTAGCAACAGAAATGACGATTTGTCATTTTTTGAGAGCAATAACAATTTGATTATCGCACTGGATAACAAGACTAATACTGCCTGTTCTTTCAATACAAAGACTAATTCAGTCGTTAAGATGTCTGGCGTTAAGTTTACTAATACCCGAATGGTTGGGGCTTCTTACTGGTGGGGAAAACTTGGTGGCAACTTGAACCATTTTCTTAATCCTAAAACATTAAAAGTTAGCGAAATTAAAGGTAAATGGAGCGACAGCAATGTAATGTTAATCAAGATACAACATTACAAAGACTACGGTGCTTACACTGAAAGCCTTGGTGCAACCTGTGTTAAAGAAGGAGGGTTAAACGAAGTCGCTAAGAAGATGAGAAGGTAACTTAGCTTATATTTAATCTCAATTATTATAATTTTCTACTGTGCATTTATCTGCTTATATCCAAGTAATTTAGCAATTGTTGCTTCTACTTATTCACACGGGAGCAAACCGATCGCGTCCAATGTGAACTTCCCACTCCACAACTCTAGCAGAGTCCGCTAGCATCCCATCTCGCACACGAGGACTACTGTTTACTATAGATTGAGCCTGTTCAAGATTATGCGCCTGGATTACCCAAAGCCCAGTTCCATCATGGGGAAAAAACGGCCCACAGCACAGTAGTGTTCCTTTCTCGTATTGCTCATTAAACCAAGCAAGTTGATCAAGATCATGCTCTGGGTGAGCTAATTTATAATCGTAATACTCTGGAACGGTTGCAACCACAACGGCAAAAAGTTTAGACATAATGCTCTAGTTGGTGATTTGAGATGATGTTCAGATTGTATGACCCAAAAACAAGAAATACTTTTGTGTCATGAAATAGCGGCAGTATGAACGCCAGTGTAGGTTCAAAGATCCGGTTAACTCTGCCCTAATCTACAATCCCACATTCTCACGGTACAACTGAACTCATTCACTACGCTGACAATTCTCTAACAGCCACCCTTGCCCATTAATTACTTATACAAAAAAGATAAGGGATTGCTCATATTTTCAGCAAAACCAAGAATCCCGCGATCGCGATGTTCGTAAATTAACTGACCTTGGGAATCAAATAGAAAAGTGCCTCCCCGTTGTGTCAAATAAGATGAATCTGGTACATAAATATTCCAGTTTTTCAAAACTTCAGTCATGTTTCGCAGGCGCAGGGTTGCTAATTCAAATGGGCGCTGAAAACCTTTTCCTCCAGCCGCTTTGAAAAACGAACCTTTTATTGCTGGTAAAGGTGTACCCTTGATAACTTCCTCATCAGCAATTAATTGAGGTGCTTTTTTATCACCTTTGTAACCTCGAAAAACTTCCTTGAGAGTTCCAGGGCTACGAATTCCTGCACACATTAAGATTAAATTAAGCCAAGCTTTTTGTGAACTTGATAGCAAAGGAAATTGTATAGATAAGCCGCGATAAAGCCGTAAAAGCTCGTGAATTTCAGCCTTTGCATCCACAAATAACCATTCTTGAGGAAAGCCAGTATATTCGCAAAACTTGATCCCAGAATTGCGGTTTCCAATTCCAATAGCACGAATTGTGATTCCTCTGGCTTCAATCTCTTCAAATTCTCTTCGCAGCCACCAAGCGTATTCTAAATTATCAAAATCTCCCAACTGCGACCAAATAAGTACGAGCAACTTTGAAGTATTTGAGCAACCATCTAAAACGGGTTTAATCTCTCCATCACTAACTTGCAAGCGTTGAGTTTGACTCAAAATTGAGTAAATATCTGGAGAATTGGTGGGTGTTTCAGTATTCATGTACGTGAAGGCAACAGTCTTTAAATAAAATTTTAGATGGATTCGGACAGCAACCCTGACATATCTAATACTCGTCCTGACCAAATATTACATTGTTCTGACATTTGCCTCTGTTTACTATCATCAGACCAAATACTATTAAAAGTTAATCTCCATCGTGCCAGTTGAACTTGAATGTTAACCAGTTCTTCAGCATATTCAGGTTCAATTTCTGCTGCCGTCCATTCAATAAAACATATAGTTTCATCTGTCACACTTTCAACAGCTTCTTTATAAGCGCAGTTACAAAATGTTCTAATCCTTGCTAAATTGGAAGCTATGTGTCCTAAGCGAATTGATATATTTTCACTTTGAAAATGCACTTGTATTTTATCTAAATTCTGGTTCATATCCCCCAATTAACTCCTGAGTTATTTTTTTAACACGTTCTTTAATGGCTGGGTCTTGAATTAACATTGAGCGATTATTTTGACGCTTGACGAATGTTAATAATCGATTCATAAGCTATCGATTGGTCAAAGGGAGTCCAATCCGCACCCCAGATATCTCGCTGTCTACTACCGTCTTCAAGCAATGCTGCTTCAGATTCAGCGTGTTTCTCTCCGACTCCAGCTAAAATCCCTCTTTCTATATCTACTGCCACTTTAATGTAAACTCGCAAGGTTTGCAGCATTAACTCCACTTGTTCGAGAGTGGCTCTTTCCCTAATAATCAGTACCAAAATCTCACCCCTACCTGTATAAATGCACAAGTCAAAATTCTACTTTGTAGAATCCCTTGAATCCCAAAATTAATTACTTGCACCATTATGGTATGATTTCCAACTCCAGAAGACTCAACAATTTCTCTTCCAAATCGGTCAAATAAGCACGGTTCAGCTTTCCTAGCGACTCCAAAAACCTCTGCACCGATTCCTCCAGCCCACTCGAATACACCCGATTGATGCGATCGCAAATCACCTGCATCTGCTCACACTCGGCAGGCAGGTAATTGTAAGACTTAAGGTGCTGCAAACCAACGGTGTACTCCCCATCCCACATTCTCACACTGCAACTAAAGTCATTCACTACGCTGACAATTACCCAACAGCCACCTTTGCCTCTCAGTTCGGGGTTATCCTTAACTAGGATTTGGCAGACTTCGTTGATTTGGTAGGTGTTCGGTACTTTCGTTCTCTCGATGATGTGCTGCACAACATCTTTGACAATGCGATGAGATGGTACTTTCCCATGGGAGCAATGCGATTTTGTGGGATGATTCCAAATTGGGTGCGATCGCAGGGTAAACGCATCATGTCAACAAGATCCTCTAATTCTCAACAAGCTCAAAATAGTCGCATTAGTCAATGCTTATTGACAAGGATTTAGGCGATCGCTTTGAACCTGTGAAAATAAATCAAACGATAAATGCTGATTTTTCGTTGATTCTTAACCTCCGTTGTCAGCAAGTATAATTTAGATGTGTTTGCCCTAAGTACGTTCGCTAATTACATTCTCAGTATAAAAAATATTAATAACAATAGTTAACGTAATAATACTTAGATAAGACAACTCACTAAGAAGGAGCGTTCAGTCTTTTTTTGTAGCCCTAAAAAAAGGTAGAATTCCTGAGTACCAATACTTTTGAAACAGGAAGCATATACCTTTATGGAAAAATATATCTATGCAAATTTTAATTTAAATCTTTCATTATTAGATTTTCAAGGGCATATTACGGAACTTTTAGATTTGACAAATATCGAGGAATGGGATGGAGAAGTTCTTAAAGAAAGAGAAGAAAAAATTAGACAAGCTGCGTTAGTTTTAGCAGGTCAATGCATAGCTATATTATTCTATAATCTATCTCAATAAGAGTTGGGTAATCAAACAGCCATTACTCAAACAAAAGGGTGGTGGCATCCCAAAACACAGAAACACGATTATAGAAAACGAGAAATATTAACTATTGGAAATGTTTTAATGACTCTCAAATTATTATACGTGGTAAAAAGAACAGAAAAAATAAAGGAGAAAAATAAATCCCGAAATCAAGGATTTTATCCCTTTTTAAAATGGTTGGGAATGTCAGAAGGATTGACACCATTAGTTTGGTCAACTATCGCTCAATATGGCGCGATTGCTAGTTCGTTTGAAGCTTCACATACAATCCTCATCAGTTGGGGAATTAATCTTAGTTTAAGACGAATTGAACGATTAACATATAAATTTGGTCAGATTGGTATAAACTTACGCCAGTCTAAAATATTGAACCTACAACAGGGGAAATTACCTAATGGGAATATCCTTAAAGATCAGAGAGTTGTAATTGCCGTAAATGGCGGTAGGAGTAAAATTCGGATTAACAAAAAAGGTAGGAAAAATTCCAAAACAAATCGACATGGGTATATTGGGGAATGGGTTGAGCCAAAATTATTAACAATTTATGTAGTTGATGAACAGGGGAAAAAAGTTAAAACTAATGAAATACCTATTACTAATGATGGTACTTATGAAGACTATAAAGGCTTTTTACCAATTTTAGAAATGTATCTGGTTAGTTTGGGAATTAGTCAAGCGAAACAAGTTCTATTAATTGCAGATGGTGCTGAATGGATTTGGAAGCATATTCCTCCCCTACTAGAAAAGTTGAAATCTCCATCTGCAACTTATCAATTATTTGATTTTTATCATGTTACTGAGCATTTACAAAAGTTTGCTGATGTGGCTTTTAGTGAAAGTAGCGAGCAGAAAAATTGGTTTATTAAAGCACGAAAAACTTTAAAAAAAGGTAATGCCATGACCATAATTAGGCAGATGGATGAATTTATCTCGCTTGCTACAGGAGAGCGTTGTAAAACTATGGTAATCCAGAGAAATTACCTTTTGCGTGCATATCGTGAAGGGCGTTTAAATTCTGCTCGAATTTCTACCCAAAAACTACCCATTGGTAGTGGGGCTATTGAAAGTTTAATCCGGCAAGTGGTCAATTTAAGAATAAAGGGAAATAGTAAATTTTGGTTACAAGATAATGCAGAAATTATCCTACATCTGCGATGTCAATGGATGGCTGAAAGTTGGAATAACTTTTGTCATTCCATCTTCACGTCTTTCATCAATCCTCAAGCATTTGGCTAAATTTTATACCTGAAACTCTGGCTAAAAATTTTTATTGTAATAATAATTACTCCTCTTCCTATCTGTTGACGTAGATAGTTGAGTTAAATAAGCTTCAAGTGCTTGACTAGAATTTATCTTTTTGAGATATCTCAAAAAGATAAATTCTAGTACAAATTCTTTAATTAAAAGTTATTTAAATGACTTTTAGTCTCAGTGTGGAGATTAGCGATCGCACCCAATTTGGAATCATCCCACAAAATCGTATTGCTCCCCTTAAAATAGTACTAATATACCCATAATTAGCGAAAATCATCCTAAAATGGTGGTCAGAGCAAACGAAATGCTACAAATCACCGTATTTGTGACTTAGACGCAACGAAGGAATGGCTACGTCTCGACTCACTCGACTACATCGTTGAGTGTCTAAAGGCGTGCGAAAGCTTCCAGATGCTGGCTCCTTTGCGAGAGATATTCGTCCAGACGACCTGCGAACCGCCCGTCGAAGGCTCCGTCGATCTGTGCAATCAAGGCTGCCGGCCCGTCGTGGAGGTTGAGGTCTGCTCCAATCATCTCAGCGCTGCCACCGGCTTCTTGAATCTCGGCGACCACCGCTGCTGCGCCTTCACGACCAGAACTGTAATGCACGAGAATGCTGGCACCGTCTTGCGCCAAACGTTTGGCGACGGCAGATCCGATGCTCCCGGAAGCACCGGTGACAAGGGCGAGTTTGTTTTCGAGTGGAAGAGGCATGAAGAATCCGACGTTGGGTTATTGAGCTGAAGCTAAGTAATGATAGAAGTAGATGTGCAAAGTTGCTCCACTGCACGCTGTAGGAGGCGTTGCACATACCGAGATTCATCTAGTTCTTCGAGCGATACATGAAGCGAGAGATTTCCTGATCGAGCAACCCTGTAATAGTACTCTACGTCCGAATCAGTTCACCGTGGGCATCATGCCACCATCGACACGTAGGTTAGTGCCAGTGATGTAGTCAGCTAGCGGACTGGCGAGGAACGCTACGGCGTTGGCAATGTCCGTTGGCGAGCCGAGCCGACCTACAGGCAAGTGAGTTTCCTTGACGTAGGATGCCTCAAACTCGTTGAAGTCGTATTTTTGACCCTGCGCCTCCATCATCTCCTTTGTTCCCGCCTCCATGCCTGGCGTGCGGATCGGACCAGGACTGACGGCGTTGCTCGTGACACCAGTGCCAGCAAGTGCCTTCGCCAGCGAAACTGCCTGCTCGATATTGACCATCTTTGTCGCCCCGTAGTTAGCAACGGAAGGCTGCGGCATGGGACCAAGAAAGCTGCCGAGCATGATCACTCGACCCCAGTCGCGTTCCTTCATAGTGGGCACCAATCTCGTGACCAAACGCACCACCGACGCGACGTTCACGTTGTAGAGCGAGTTCCATTCGTCCGCAGTGGTTTCCAGCCAATCCTTCATCGGGAACGCCCCGGCGTTGTTGACCAAGATGTCGATGCCGCCAAACGCACAGAGCGATGCCTCAACGACCCTCGCCGCTTCGTCATCGCTGCCCAAGTCGCCAACAGCCACGGCAGCTTTTCCGCCTGCATCCGTGATGGACTGCGCCACGCGCCGCGCTTCGCTTTCGCGCCGACCGTGGATAATCACGCTTGCGCCCTCAGCGGCAAGCGTCTTGGCGATCTGCTCGCCGATACCGCTCGTGCTGCCAGTGACGAGCGCGCGCTTTTCAGAAAGTTGAAGATCCATACGTACTTGTGATTAGATTGGTTGATGATCGCTACGAAGTGGGACTAGGAGACTTGCTATCATGCACTGCGATGCAAGCCATTCGAGCCGGAACTGTGGGGTGTGTTGCACAAACTAAGCGCTCAAACAGCAAGCGGCTTGACATTTGACTACGGTATCTTCCCTTTAGAAAGCTTCTGAAGCACCGGAACGTAAGAATCCTCTCCGACGCGCCGACATTCTATTGGGTTAGATAGAAATGCTTGGTTCATAGATTACAACAATCGTGTAGTTACTTTCTGTAAGTCTCGCTGCTCAATTACTGAGATTGCTTCATAAAACACTTGATAAACATCGCACTGAAAAAACACTGTACACAGCGTTGAAACGTAGGCAACGATAAATCTGAAGGCTTTTAATGACACCAGCAAAGCGACCTACCAGTCAGACTATAGCGGAAATAAAAAGTTATTTCGCTCGGTTTCTTGCGATCGGCTTCGGGATCTTGCTGCTTTTAGCGACTCTGCCGAAAGGTAGTCGGAGATGCGCTCGTTAAGCGTTTGAACTGCGTGGCAAAATGACTGGGGCTGCTGTAGCCCACTGCAATAGCAACATCAAGGACACTCAACGCGGTTTGCCTCAAGAGGCGTTGTGCAGCTTCAATACGCTGGCGAGTAACGTACTGATTTGGACTTTCGCCTGTGGATTGTTTGAATAGCCGTGCAAAATGATAAGTGCTGATGCCCGCCTGCTGCGCTAAATCCTCTAGGGATAAATTGGTGTTCAAATGTGCCTGCACGTAGTCCGTCACGCGGCGGAGTCGAGATGGGGACAGTTTGCCGCGATAGTCTTGAACCCGATGCTGAACGCGGCAATGCTGGCGCAAGAGATGAACCGCTAAGAGTTGAGCAGCAGATTCAACATAGAGCTGACTGCCCAGCCCACCTTGTTCAAGTTCCTGTTTCAGCATTAAACCAACTTGCTCAATGCTCGGATCATGAATCCCTGAGCGCTCGATCAGTTGCAGGTGAGCAGCATCAATGTCAGCAACTTCTATCCCGACTTGAGCCAGAAAGCGAGCACTAAGGTGCAGTTCAACGGTTACAACTGGCTCAGACGATTGACTGTTCCAGCGCAGTTCAGTCGGTCGATCGCGCGGCGGGGTAAGGAAAAGCTGACCGGGTTGGAGTTGCGCCGCTCTCCAGGCTCCTCCGAATTCTCGCGCCTCAACGCAAGTTGAATTACTCAGTTGCAGAACGATGTGCGGATCGGGAACAGCAGGCACGACTAGATGTTCACCCCTTGGAGGGTGCTGATAAGTACGAACGATCAGATGTTGCCAGCCTTTATCAATGCTCGATCGAATTGGTTTTGAGGCCGCGTAGTCCTCGAATGCTAGGGTAGACGTTTGCGCTGGAACCTGCTGTTGGTCTGTCATCAAGATTACATTGAGTAGGAAAAACAGTGGACTCGGAAGGGAACGTGCTGGATGTCTTGCTGCAACGGCGGCGAGACTCGAATATGGCAAAACGATTCTTTCGCAAACTGTTGAAGAAACAAGGCTTTGTACCACGGGTCCTCGTGACGGATAAATTGAAGAGTTACGAAGCGGCGAAGAAACAGGTGATGTCAAGCGTGGAACATCGAGCGCACGAGGGATTAAACAATCGAGCGGAGAACTCGCATCAACCCACTCGAACACGAGAGCGACGAATGTGACGATTCAAATCTCCAGGGCAAGCCCAACGATTTCTCTCAGCATCTGAACCAATTTGAGATCACTTCCATCCAAAGCAACATTAACTGACTACTAAACGCTACCGCCAACAGATGAACCAGCGCTTTGAGGATTGGTGAGAAGTAGCTGAGCTGAATTCTGCCGCATAGTCCGGCACACCTGCCGCTTCAGGAATGATAGTGCTTGATTTTGAACGGTTCCGGTTAAGTTGACAATGCCCGTTTACTGCTTTTAGTGGAATACGCGCGGGAGCGTTTCTCGATCATGGACTTTTAGCAGAAGACTTTAGTTTATAAAACAGCGGGAGTAGGTACAGATCCGCCGACCCCAAACGCTTGCGAAACCCTGCCCTTCGCTAGATCGAGCGTCGTAGCATCGGCAAGTTCAGGTCGTCCAGTCCCAAACGGTGGCTGTGGGGCATATTCTATCACGAGTTCGAGCAGTCGCCCAGTCTCATCACCGGCCCAGAGTGCAGCAATGGCAATTCCAAAGTCAATGCCAGAGCTTATCCCACCACCTGTCAGCCGATTGCGATCAATGCAGACGCGCTCGTCAGAAATAGTCGCACCGAAGCGCGGTAAATGTTCGCGGGCACCCCAATGGGTGGCAGCACGATAGCCTTCAAGTAACCCTGCTGCGCCTAGTATGATACTCCCAGTACACACACCCGCCACCCATTTTGCTTGAGCACCAATCGTGGCAAGATAGTTCGTTACCTCCGGATCGTCAGCGACAGCAAAAATTGCCGTGCCCGCCCCAGGCACAAAGAGCACATCAGGATCTTGCCAGGATGAATGAAGATCGTGTGTCGCTTCAATTGTCAGACCGCAATCAGTACGGACATTTCCCACTGTTTTGCCAACAAACTGAACTTCATTACCTGGCATAAATGCCCATGCTTGGATCGGACCAACTAGATCGAGCAGGGTCATGCCATCGTAAACAAAAGCAAGGATACGCATAGTTTAAACCTTCTCAGATAATATTTTTTTCAGGATGCTACCGTTAGTATTACAACCCTTCCAAAGATGATTTTTCTTGATCGGTTGATTTTTTGACTGAACCGCTCTTAAATGAAAATAACACGGCTTTAAACATTTTGTTGCGAAGTGATCAAGAAATAATGTCAACTCCAATTCGATCACGTGGACGACCCCGTGGGTTCGATGAGGCGGTAGTGATGCAGGCAATTTTGCTTCAGTTCTGGGACAAAGGATATGAAGATACCTCACTAGACGATCTCGCTGCGGCAACTGGACTCAAACGCGGTAGTCTTTATAGTGCATTTGGCAATAAACAAGCCATGTATTTAGCCGCGATTGATCAATTCGCTGCGACTATGCGAGCAGGATATGCCAGATCGTTTCTCGATAGCGGTAGCATTCGGGAAGGACTGCGCCGATTTTATCATCAAGCGATCACCCTCTATCGCTCGGATGATCGAGCACGCGGCTGTTTGATCTTTTGTACGGCTCCAGCCGCCGCAAATAGCGATCCAGTAATTGCTGATCGGCTGCGTGAAACGATCGCTGGAGCTGAACAGGCGATGACTACCCAGTTGGCAATCGCGTCAGCATCGGGAGAACTCGATCCGCGCGTCGATCCAGCAGTAGTTGGGCAACTAGCGATTGCCGCACTCCATAGTCTGGCACTCCGCGCACGCGCGAATGTACCAGTCGAACAACTTCACGTTTTTGTTAATGGTGTTGTAGCTACCTTGCCCTGGACTTCAAACACTGTCTGATTTTGCACGATTAGTATCGATGGATAATAATCCTTAGAGCTGTTGGGAAATAAGCTTGCTCAGAAGTAGAAGTTTGACGATTTTCCCTTCTGCTATCGAGATTAGGCTGCCATCAAGTAGAAGTTCCATAAGGAGTTATGAAAAAATAAGTTGCGTAAATTGGTCATAGAAAATGAAGTGGTTTCCAATAAATTTTATGCTGGTAGTTGGCGAAAGTAAAAATTGTGGAAATCATGCTCAAACAAGGTTCATCAATAAGCATTAGAGAGAAGTATAGAGAGATAAGTCCTTATTTAAATGAACGAACACGAAGGATTTGGGCAGCGACGGAAGCTTTAGGTTTGGGATACGGAGGGATAACAGCAGTATCAGAGGCAACAGGATTAAGTCACAATACGATTAGGTCAGGGCTTGCAGAATTAGTGCAGACGAATCACCTCACTTCCAATACACGCACCCCAAGCTGATTCCAACTCTTCAAGTAAAAGCTTATCTCCTTCTTCTTTTTTCAACTTTTCTCCCGCAATCAATCGCTGAAGGAGTTTAGATTGCAAAAACTCTTGCATATTTGCAGCGATCGCTGCAAACTTTAAATCGAACTTCCTCACAAATGGTTCAAAGTTCTCATCAGGGCCAGCGTTACTTCATGCCCCGCGCGTTTCAATCCAATAGCCAAAGCGCAGTATGGTTGCAAGTCTCCCCTTGAACCTACTGTTAGGATTGTAATCTTCAGTTTCCGGCTTGGTGCTATAGGTAGACTTTGGCTCAAATCTTTTTCCTGCTGAAAACTCCAGTATCCAAAAATTGTACTAATTTCCTGCGCCTCTGGGCGATAAACCAATACAGTTTAAATCAGCCTGTTTTTTCGTAACTGTTCCCTTGCCTTTACAGAGGAACTTTTTTAACTGAACCACATTGAGCCAATTGCGTAGGCGCAGCCCGTCGTAGACATCGCTGTTGCATTGGTTAATATACAGTCAAAACCAATAAGGGACTTCCAATTAAAAAAATAATCAATCATTGTGTAGGCAGAGGAGCAGGGAGCAGGGGGAAAATAAAAATATCATCTGAATAAATTGAGTATTTTATTCTCTGGAAGTCCCTAACAGTATGCCCCTGTTGAATAAAACCCTCGGTCATCACATAACCTAGATCGAGAGCTTATGCCTGTAATTAAGATGAGCTTAATCATATTTTTCTGGTATTATTACTGTGCGTTCGCTTATTTTGAAAGTCGAAGCGGAATTAAAGGCTTAATGCAAAAGGAAAACGGCTACTTTTAAGTAAATCATTACTTGTAAGTACAATTTATGACCATCATAGAAGGCTCTCAGAGACGATTATTTAAGGCACAGGGATAGGATAAATCATAAAATGGCAAAAGCTCTATGCAAAACAAAAATGCCTGAATCCATTGAATCGCCTGAATTACACGCACTGTAAAGCTTAATTAAATCTTGTATATCAAAAATGAGCGAACGTACAGTTATTAGATTTCAGTTTTTTTCGGGTCGGTTTCGTGGAGGTAAGGTTCGTCCATCATAAAACTGAATAACTAACTTACTTAGTCCGATCCATGCTAGTGCAAAGATTAAGGGAGCTAGAGTTTCAATCACAACTACTACAACTGATGTTGTCTGAAAAAATAAAAAAAGCATTGGAGTCCAAGCCAAAGTAAGTACTGTTGCAACTCCACTCCCAAATCTCAATCGCTCAATAATAGAAAGCGCCGAGCTACAACTGGCACATTTTTCCGTATGAGAATGATACCTCTCCAGCAGCACGGACTTTGCCAATGGGGGAGAAAAAGTCTCTTTGCCAAATGGTTCAGCGTTATATTGGTTTACCCACTGACGCAATTCAAATATAAAACTATCTGCTTTGGTTGGAAGGTAAAAGGCTTTAGTAAAGTTAGGGCTACCTCCTTTAGCTTCAAGATACCTTTCTTGATAGTGGAGAAAAATTTGATCGTCTTCTAAAACACCATTTTGTCCAATGTGGTAATACCAACGCGGTCTGAGCTTAATAAACCAACCTGGAAGTTTATCAGGAAACTTAAAAGGAAAACGTGCAAATACACGACATTCTCCTTTACGTATGGGTGTAGCATAAACAACGGTTAGAATTCTACCACGCTGGGAGTTGATGTCATGCCACATTAAACTTGGAGCGACGAAGGTTGTAGAGGGAGCAATACGATTTTGTGGGATGATTCCAAATTGGGTGCGATCGCTAATCTCCACACTGAGACTAAAAGTCATTTAAATAACTTTTAATTAAAGAATTTGTACTAGAATTTATCTTTTTGAGATATCTCAAAAAGATAAATTCTAGTCAAGCACTTGAAGCTTATTTAACTCAACTATCTACGTCAACAGATAGGAAGAGGAGTAATTATTATTACAATAAAAATTTTTAGCCAGAGTTTCAGGTATAAAATTTAGCCAAATGCTTGAGGATTGATGAAAGACGTGAAGATGGAATGACAAAAGTTATTCCAACTTTTAACAAAAAAAGACTGAACGCTCCTTCTTAGTGAGTTGTCTTATCTAAGTATTATTA
>NZ_CAXTNE010000183.1:0-16631 GCF_964245445.1 uncultured Nostoc sp. | reverse complement strand
CCCCTGCCCCCTGCTCCCTGCCTCCTGCTCCTCTTCTTGAGAAAGGTAGCCAATCTCAACCCATTGCTCTGACTTATCGTTGTATTTGAACGCATTGCCCAGGAGATTACTGAAGACTTCATTAACGAGAACTCGGTCACACTGAACTGTTGGTAAAGGCCGAGGAATACGAATATCTACAAATCTAGAGTCTTGGCGACTAGCACGAAAGACTTCAATCACTTGAGTAACTAATTCATTGAGGTCTGTTGCTTGCTCTCGCAGTTGTGCTTGTCCTAACTGCGATAACCGCAGTAGAGCATTAATAAGAGTTTCCATGCGTACAGACAAGGAAACTACTGTTTGCAAGCACTCAATTCCGTCATCATCTAATACTTGGGCATAGTCTTCTAACAGGACTGTTGAGAAGTTATAGATTCCCCGCAAAGGCTCTTTTAGGTCATGGGAAGCGGCGTAAGCAAAGGATGCTAGTTCTTGGTTGCTGCGCTCTAACTCTAGGTTAATTTTAGCTAACTCATCCGCCTTAGATAGTACAATACCAACGATCGCATTACTCAGAGCGATCGCACTCTCAAGTTCACAAGTTTCCCAAGGTAGAGAAGTTAATCTAACCGTTTCTTGCCATTGTTCAAAGGATTTTCGTGGAGATAGGCTAAGGCTACCATCTGTCTCGGCTTGAATGGTTTTGTTGGGATTACCTGCCCAGTTTACCGTTTGGATAACTTCGGGGCGAAACCAAAGAATATAATAACGCCGGACTTTAGAAATCCGCAGTAGCAACAAGCCACTAGCAGTATCTTTAAAGATGAGCGCCTCTGTGTAAAGCTTGGGCAGAGAATCGCTGGAAAACAGGTTGTCACTAACTTGGGTATCCGCCCATTCAATTAATGCTCGAACTTCATGAATCTTCGGTGTTGCTCCCACAAGGGTAATTTCATTATCCAGACAAACCGCCGCTCCAGTGGCACTAACAAGATCGAGCAAGCGGATTTCAGGTTTAATTAAAGCATCAATAAAATTATCTGCCTGGGAAATAGACTCTAAAAAATCAGCTTGTAGTGATTTAAGTTTTACCTTATAGTTCCATTCCGAATAACTAATTTTGTGCGCTAATTCAGAAGACACAATCTGTCCCAAAAATTCGCACATTTTCTGCACTTCATAAGAAATATATTTTGGTGTTAAATGATGGCAGGATATTAATCCCCAAAGCTTCTGCTCTTGAATAAGCGAAATCACCAAAAGCGCCTTCACTCCCATATTTTGATGATATTCAGCACAACACCAATCAAAACTTCGTAGCAGAGAGTAGCTTAAGTCAAGAGGCTGATGTGTTGCCGGATTTTCCGGTGGAACTAGCTTGACAGGTTCGGCTGTTAAATCGGGGAGAAATCGGAGAAAGCAGCGCGTGTATAACTCCCTAGCCTGCGCTGGAATATCTGTAGCGGGATAATGGAGTCCTAAATAAGGTGATAAATCCTCTCGTTTGACTTCTGAAACAACAGAACCCGCTCCCGACTGGTCAAATCGATAGACCATTACCCGATCAAAACCGATAATTTTTTGGACTTCTTGTGCCACTACATGCAAAAATTCTACTAGATTGGATGTTCTTTGCATTTTAGCGATCGCTTCACCCGCCAAAGCATGAAAGCTTAAAAAACTCACCTCAGATTTTGAGTCAGTCGGTTCTAACTCCAGAATCACAGCCTCTTCTGTGCGATGAACAATAGCGTCAAAATCTTGTTGCCGATGCAAAGTATTTATTGATACTTTGAAAGCATTAGGACTGCCAATTTTTTTTACCAAGCAGTGCTTTACAGTTTCTATTTGTTGAGCTTCTAGCAAATAGCTCAATGGTTTGCCGAACAACTCTTCTGGCTCTTTGCCCAAGTGCTCTTGGGTATTGTTGCTAACTTGCAGTATCTCTAGCTGAGTACTGAGTGCCAGTAGAACGCCATGAGGTTGAATAGAGCCAGGTATGTGAATAGGTTTGCGATCGTGGTTAGTCAGAGCAGTAGCTTGGGTAGTAGTATTTTCAGGCTGGCTCATAAATCAACTTATGTAAAGCTGATTTTTACAATAGCGCAATTAAATGTCACATTTCTTTAAAGTATATGCCGATAAGGATGAATGTGATCGCATTTTTATAAAGACGTAAATAAATTGCACGGAATAAATTAATTACGTCTGTTCAAATCAAATAAAAATCATCACATGCAGCAATGCAACACCAATATCCAACATCCAAAATCCGAAGCTGACTATGGTGTTGGGGAGTTTTTTTTTGCGGGTTTGGCTCCTTTAATATCCAGCAATTGAGCTAATTCGGTTGTATTCAATGACTTGACGAGACTCAAACCAAGCGACTTACTAGAAATGCTTTGAGTGTAGGCGGCGTTAAGGTAGGGGGTGTATTGCGGTCTTCCTACAACATAAGTTTGAAAAAAAGGTAAACTTAAAACATTCATGTAACGACGCGCTTGGGAAGCATCGCCAATCATATCGGCAGGTAATGCTACTTGTTGATTTGCGGGGTTGGCATTGCCAATAGTGGAAAAGTGAGTGCCACCTTCAAGCATAACGAGATACTTTTGTGAATTCGCCAACCAGGAGAAAGGTAAAATTTGCTCAGATAAAGCTGGTGCAACTGTATCATCACTACTGCTGACAATCATTACTGGAGTTTTGATTTGACTTAAGCCAGCTTTGCCGAAAATAGAACTAGTAATGGGATTAACTGCGATCGCAGCTTTCACTCTCTCATCCCGCAGGTTATAATCCTTGCCAGACTTGCTGATGCTCAATTCTAAAGCGCGACACTGGAGCATTAAAGACATATTCCAGGTATTTTGTAGTGCTGCTGGTTGACAGTCTTGTTTTAGTTGCTCAAAGTTGATTTTAGCGCCTGCCAAGGCTAAGGCTGTGTAGCCTCCCAAAGATTGACCAAATACTCCGACTTGTTGCAGATTTAACCGACCTTTAAACCGTGAATCAGATTGATTACCTTTTTCCAATTGATTCAGGATATATGTTATGTCCATTGGTCGGTCTTGAAATTCACCTGGTTCTGCTATTTCATTGGCGTGTCCATTCAACAGAGAATGTAATTGTTTAGCATCACTACCAGGATGATTGGGAACGACGACGGCAAATCCGTAAGAAGCTAGGTGCGTGGCTAAATATTGAAAGTTGCTGCTATCTAAACCCAACCCGTGAGAAATTACAATTACGGGTGCAGCATTCTGGACATTGGGAATATAAACATCAGTTAATAAAAGTCGATTGCGTGTTGAGTCAAAAAACTTTTGGGTGTATTTTTGCGACTTAAACTTTCCCGGAACCTTTAAATCGGGCAATTGCGATAAATTTGGTTGTTTGATGGTAGCAGCTTCTATTTTAGACTCAATCGATACTGCTGCGATCGCCCGATGGGTTTGGTTAACAAGTTTGTCTAATTCCGTAGCTATTTCCAAAGTCTGCGCTACGTCAAGGCGAATACTGCTGGTGGGATATTTACGCAACACATTCAAAAGTGTCAAGCCTTCCGATTCACCAGAGGCTAAAATTAGCGCCGAACGCAAAGCACCAAATCCTGGTTCTGGGTGACTGGTTTTGATAATTTGCGCCAACCGATGCAGCAACAACTCTCCTTGGGGTGTGTAGAGAAGTTGCGAAACTACTACCGGACTAACTTTCACACGATTAAGTAAAATCTGCCGCAATTCTTGAAGCTGTTGAAGAGGCAGATATTGCTGATAGGCTGCCAAGTCTTCGTTAATTACACCTGTTTTGGCGTACTTTTCTAAAGTAGTGACTGAAATGGAAAGCTCTAAAGCTGAATAAGATGCATAAATCCGCTCTGCTGCCAAGATAGAATTGCTAATTCCAAACGTTGGCAGCACCATTGAAAGAACCAGCAATAGGAAATTTTTTCTCAGGGTGCTGGCCCAATTACCAAACAAACTATTCATCGCTCAACTGTTTCGGTAGTCTGGTTTTATCAGGTGTTGGCTTTGGTAGTTATTCGGACACCCTGCTTGGTTTACTTAAAGTTATTAGCCTGGATTTTATCAAAACAGAATTTAGGAGTCAGTAGTTAGAATCTTCTACTAATTAATTCTGACTCCTGAATTCTGATTTCTGAATTCTTCTTCAAGAATTTTCTCTTGGCTATCAAATTAATAATCAGATCCTACAGAGTCACACAGATGGTTAAAGTATCCATCTTATAAGAGGCTGACCCCGTAGTTTGCCTTCACTAGTAAATCATAACAAATAAAAAATGCTCTGCCTCAGTATTTATGTTGTAGCTTTGAAGATGGCACGAATTTACTAGATGAAAAACCTAGTACTAATCCTGAAAACTATTCTTATTAATTAGCTTTTCCCAAGGCGATCGCTACTGAACCTGTGACTACTAAACCCGCTCCTAATATTGCTATAAAAGTGAAGTGTTCTGGTGGTATCCAATAAGGTGCAATAACTGATACAACTACAACTGATATTAATGTCACAATAGGAGCTAAAGCTAATACTGCACTTACTCGTGATGCTTCCCAATGTTCTAATGATTCGGCAAAAGCACCGTAAGCGATTAAAGTATTCAAAGCACAAAAAATCAGCATTAATAAATGGAAGCTATCAAGTATAAAAAGTGATTGTATTTTGGCTAGAGGAGTGAATAATAAAGCACAGCCTCCATAAATAATCAGCATAATGCTAGGGGAAGATAAAGACTGCAATAACTGCTTTTGTGACAAAGCATAAATAGCCCAAGCCGTAGCTCCTAGCACAATCAAGACACTACCTAGTATATATGTGCCATGCGCTGTAATTAAATTTGTTAGTTGTTCCCGAAAAAATAAAAGATAACCGCAAGTCATTACACTTACACCAATCCATTGATACAGCCGATAACGTTCTTTAAAAATCACTAACCCTCCGAAACCTAATAAAAGGGTAGATAATTGAATGAGAACTTCAGCGTTAGCAGGCGATGTTAGTGCTAAACCTTGCATGAACAGAAAGTAATTAATCCCTAAGAAGAGGGTAGCGATCGCTAATAATTTCCAAGAAGCAGAACGCAGTTGTTCTAAGTTTGGTAATTTACCGCGTATTCCTAAATACACACCAAGCAGTAAAAAAGATATTAAAAAGCGAAACCAAATGACGGTATAGACATCAAGTACTTGTAGAGTTATCGCTAGAGCAATAGGTAAAATTCCCCACAATAAGACCGTTAATAGCGATAACGCTAGCCCTAAGCGCCAGCGACCAGAACTTTGATGTAGTGACATTCAAATATTTTACCTAAAGTAGGCTGATGATAAATTAAAACGTATCGAATTTGTCTACCTAAATTTTATCAAGCTTTTGTAGATAAAGCATGTTATTAGCCTGCTACATGCAAGTTAAATGTAGAATATTTTACCTACCTAACTGAATTTCTTTATAGTCTAATAGCGTTTTTTGCTCACATAAAATTTGTAAATTGTCTAATTACTTTACATGAATATTACATTTGAAATTTTATTCAAGATGTATAATTTTTTCGGTGTCAATTTACTACAAAAAATCTATGGGGATCATACCCATAATAAGCTTAGTAGCCTTTATTACTGGCTTATCAATTTATTTGTTACTGACCTCAAGAGGTCGGTTTTTGCTCAAATCTTTGGTGACAAAAATAAAACGCCAAGACTGGAAATTCAGGAATGGCAAGCTCAATTACCTGAGATCAAGATTTTCAAAGACTATAACAATTGCTGCCATTATTCTGGCAGCAGTAATAGCTGGAAATACCGTATCGGCACAGGTTACGCCGCCGCCTCTAACTTCGCTCAAAAGCGTATCGGTTCCGGAGCCTGGCAATCTTGGAGACTTCGTAAAAGACAAAGTAGCTGCAATCAAGTTAGGAAAGGCTCTTTTCTGGGATATGCAGGTTGGGAGCGACGGACAGACCTCCTGTGCTAGTTGTCACTTCCATGCTGGAGCCGACAATAGATCCAAAAATCAGATTTCTCCTGGGCTGTTGCGGATTAACGCTGATGGTACAGTGAATCCGGATACAGTTTTTGATGTAGGTGGTGGGCCAAACTACCAGCTTAAACCGGGAGATTTTCCCTTCCACAAACTGTCAAACCCGAATGATCCTCAAACCGTTGTATCTGACCGAAATGATGTCAGTTCCTCTCAGGGTGTCTTCAATGCTAAGTTTGTTGATGTTAAACCTGGTAGCGCGGAAGACGAAGTAAAAAACGAGCTAGATCCGGTGTTTAAGGTGGGAGGTACGAATGTGCGCCGCGTCCAGCCGCGTAACACACCAACCGTGATTAATTCAGCATTCAACTTCCGTAACTTTTGGGATGGAAGGGCACAGAACATCTTTAATGGGGTGAATCCCTTCGGTTTAAGAGATCCTAACGCCTCTGTGGTAAAAGCAGAAAAGCCAAATCAACTCAAATTTGTCAAAATCAGACTGAATAATTCGTCTTTGGCTTCTCAGGCACTTGGGCCGCCACTGAGTTCCTTCGAGTTGTCGGCTGATGGTCGCACTTTTCAAGAAATTGGTGATAAGTTCGGGCGAATTGACAACAACAAATCTCTCAGCAAACTGCCGCTAGATAATCTAGATAACATTGCTGATACTCTGGTTGGTCCGCTACTCAATTCTGTTGATGAACTTACTGGTAATTTGACGCAAATTGGCAACAGTAAATCTATCAGCACACTGCTGCAAAATGTTCTGTCAATTAGAGGTACAAAGCTCCCCCGAGTACTGGGGCAAAAGTTATCTCGCCTCAGACCGTTAGGCAAACAGGTTGTGCATCCACAAGATAGCGTTTTAGGTGCAGACAGTAGATCGCCTCAGCCCGGACTTAAGGATAAAACCTACGATCAGCTGATTAAAGATGCCTTTAAGCCAGAGTGGTGGAACTCTAATCGACTCATCCAAGTTGATGCTGAAGGTAAACGGACTTTTGTCAACAACGCTGATAACTCTTCTCAAACCAATGAGTACACGCTGTTGGAGTATAACTTCTCGCTGTTCTTTGGGCTTGCAATTCAGTTGTACGAGTCTACACTCATTGCCAACGATACGCCCTTTGATCGCTTCTTGGCAGGAAACACCGCAGCCCTAACCCCTCAGCAGCAACTAGGCAAAGACCTGTTTCAGGGCAAAGGTCTGTGTATTGGTTGTCACGTTGGATCAGAATTAACAGCTGCTTCAGTGAGCAGCGTGGCTAAAGACGGACGAATCAAACGTGCGCCGTTCGGTGCAAGACCCGCTGAAGACAATGGTTTCTTCAATATCGGCGTTAGACCTGTTACCGACGACCCCGGTTTGGGTGGTAGTGACCCTGTGCAGAATAATCCGCTTTCAGAGGCACGATTGGCTCAATTAGGGAAATTTCAGCTTCTCCTTGGCGAAAACCCCCCCGTCCTCAATCCACCGTTGAATTCTAGTGAAACTGTGACTGCAAACGGAGCTTTCAAAGCGCCTGGACTTCGCAATGTCGAACTCACTGCTCCCTACTTCCACAATGGAGGTCAAGCGACTTTAGAGCAAGTGGTTGATTTTTACAATCGAGGTGGTGACTTTGGAGTTCTTCCCCCACTGAAGCTCTCACCAGAAGAAAAACAGCAATTGGTCGCCTTTTTAAAAGGACTGACTGATGACCGAGTTAGGTATGAGAAAGCGCCTTTTGATCATCCGCAACTTTTCGTGCCTAATGGACATCCAGGTAACCAGACATCCGTTAACGACGATGGTACGGGCAAAGCTACAGATAGCTTCCTGGAAATTCCTGCTGTTGGTAGGAATGGCGGTAGTGCTATACGAAATTTCTTGAAGTAATAACATTTCACGAAATAGCTGATACCGATAGATATGTAGGGGCGTACAGATGTACGCCCCTACATTTATTAAGGAGTGCGTAGGCGTAGCCCGCCGGAGGCATCGCCAAGTATCGGTTGTATATTGCTAACTTTGGTATTGTCTAGGTAATTATAGACTCTTCTCGAAACTTCCCGGACAAAATCTCCAGCTTTAGGATCGTAGTTTGGTCTTTGCACCAAAACACCTGCTAAATAGCTTTTGCCGTTGGGCATTTGAATTATACCCGCATCACCAATGATAAATCTCAATGTACCAGTTTTGTGTGCGATCGTAGCTCCTTGACCAATACCAGCTGGTAGTAAACTATTAGTTTTGACATGGCGCATAATGCCTAAAACTTGATTGCGGCTAGTTGGGGATAACAAACGATTATTAGAAACTAACGCCGCCAATCTGACTAAATCTTTAGAACTAGTTGTATTTGTGCCAGCGATGTCTGGAAGTAAATTCCGAAGTGCTGTATTTTGCAATCCCCAGCTACGAAAACGTTGGCTAACTTTTGCTGCACCACCTAAGCGATCGAGAATCAGATTTGTGGCGGTATTATCGCTGATTGTCATCATTAAGGTAGCAGTTTCTAAGACGCTAAATTTAGTTCCTATGGGTTTGTATTGCATAGTTCCAGATTCACCAACCTTTAAATCGCGCCGCATCACTAATTTATCGGTGAGTTTAATTCTACCAGCGTCTATTTCTTGGAAAAGAGCCACTAATAAGGGAAATTTGATTGTACTGGCAGCAGCAAATCTTTTTTCGCCATTAATATCTATATAATTTCCTGTAGCTAAATCTAAGAAAAATATTCCCGGATTTAATGTTTTATAACTCGCTAATAAAGTGCGAATTTGAGAAGTGATGCCAATCATCTCTTGACCAAGATTTACAACTCCAGCAAATGTAGATGCATCTGTTGATTTGATGGCGATATCTTCTCTATTTTCCCCAACAACAGGATGGTTTTGGCGGTCAAATGAATTGAATTTGAAAATCCAATGAGAACGAGAATCTCCTTTAATTGATATATTTTGGGAGGTAACATTATAACCAGGAGCTAATTCTATGACAAAACGAGTGGTTTGAGAGTCTGGTTTGCCGAGGCGAATTTCTCTCACCGCATTCCCCAAACTTTGTTTGACACTATCAGAATTAAAATTAGTTCCAGGTAAGTCAATTACCAATCGGCTAGGATTATTTAATAAAAAAGCTTTTGGCTCTATTCCCGAAGTGGTAGTTAAGTCTAATTGATTTTGGCTAGAATCATAGTACCAAGACTGTAATTGTGAGGCTTTAGCTTGTCCTGCAACTAGAACCAAACTGCTTAAAGCAATCGCTAGTAGATGTGATTTCATGTTGTAAATGTGGGTGTGCAAGTAAGAAGAAACTAATCAGGTTTACTTAGATTTTTTTCTGATGATTGTGCTGAACTTCCGGAGAAAAGTCATAAATCCTGTTGAGTTATTTTTTGAGATGATATTTGGGATTAGATAAGCACGATAAATCATCATTACTTATTAAAAGTAAATCGTTGATAGTTTTATTTATGGTGTGAGTTGACAACAACAGAAATTGTTAATCTAGCGGAAGGACGAGCAAAGGATTAATTATGTTTCCAACTTATATTTTGTATAGAGAGAATTTTGAGGATGTTTGAAAAGTCCTTATAGTGGTTCCCATTCAAATGCGGTACAATCTTACATCACCAGGTGTAGGGGCACAGCAGCCCACATTAGTGTCAACTTAGAAAAATCGCTTATCTGTTGGCTTCCATGCCCGCCCAGAAATGAATTTCTTTGGCTTTTAGCTAAAGTCTACTGAAGTAGACTAAAGATTTTTCGGATTATTTAGTCATCAAAAGAAGACTTGAGCTATTAGCAAGGAACTTCAGTTGCTTGTGGGACATGAGTTTTGCGTTCACGTAAATGAGAACTATGAATTTTAACCTGTAACAAAGCGTGACAATAAAATGGGAAGGGGATAAATACGCAATCCCTCGCCCAGTCGCAGAGGGACAGACTTGAACTTTAGTTCAACTAAAGAGAGGTTCGTTAACATTTCACATTAAAAAAAATCAGCCACCCAAGGAGAACTACCTGCAAATATTTGCGTAGCTGCTGAAATAGCTGTTTCTGTCCCATGCAGTTTTCCGGCTATTTGCAAATGGTAGGGTGTGAACAAACTTGTATATATTGGTGCTAGTTCTCGAACATTTAGCTGCAACTCACCTTTTCCACCTTTTGTAATTTCACCGCGTCCATTGGCGACAGAAAGAATGAATTTACCATTGTTTGCATCTAGCAAATTATCTTGAATGTCTAGGTGCAGTTCAGTTTCAATTCCCGATGGATAACCCCGCATCTCCAGCGCCTTGGCTACATCTACTATCCGCAGCAGCCAACGCATCGTATTCTTAAGTTTGGCAGTTTGCTCTGGTAGCAGCAATGTCAAGGAATCAATTGCAGAACTCCTCCATCGCACCTGGTCAATTTGGGAGCGATGACTGGCAAGAAAAGACCAGAATGTTTGTGCAGCCGCAACTGTGAGAATTACCCAATCCTTTACCCGCAGGATTGTGCCATCCTCTGTTGAATGTTGGCTAAAAAGGATGTAGCCTTCGGGTTTCTCTTTTGTACCGATAAAATATGCGTAAAATGTTTCTTTATCATCTGGCTGGATTAAGCGCTCCCAGATTGCGGGATGTCGGTCTAAATATCCATGCGTTAATTTCGCCTGCTGCTGATATAGTTTGTGAAAGACTTGATGATTGATTGGCACTATTGGTTGCAAAGGTAGGGGTTGCTCTCGCACTTGGATACTTTTAGTAGGAACTTCCCAATTACACCAGCTACCCCCCTGCTCATACCCGACTTTTCGATACAAGCCTTGAACTGCTGGATAAAGAGCAGAGAGCGGTATACCTCTAGCATAAAGTTCTTTGAGGGTGTGCTGCATGAGAGCGATCGCAGCTCCCGAACCGCGATACTCTGGAGCAATGCCCACTACGGCAATTCCTGTCATTGGTACACGCACACCACCCCACCACTGGCCCATATCCAGAGTTGCCAATCCACCAACTAATTGTTCTGACTCACGAATAATGCGGAAGTTTTCTACGCCAACCAGATTAATGTAAGCTTCCTCGCCACCAAGTCCACTGATGAAACACTGCTCAAAGATACTCCCAAGCTGCTGAATATCCTGGGGATGGGCAAGAGTGCTGTATTCAAATTGAGCCGTCATAAGAAAATCCCCGAAACGCCTGAAAACCACTTGACTTTAGGCAGTGGAGGAAAGCCGAACGGCAGTTTTAACTGCTGCGGCTCTCCAGGAAGAATATGCTTTAAAAAACCATAACAACCCATCATATCGTGTCTGGTTAAGGACTTATCATTAAGACCGCAGTTCTTGCTGTTCTTGCTGGGAGCAAGAGGGTTTTCCGATTTTTGCACAGATGTGGTAACTGTAACTAATTAGCCTGAAATGATCTCATCACCAACTACTAATCAAACAGCGTAGGCGTACCCCGTCGTAGAAATCGCTCTTATTTAAACACTAGTTGTCAAAATTTAAACGTTTGCAGCTAATGTTACTTGATGTATAAGAAAGGCTTAAGTATTTGCAGGTCAGCTATAAGCAGTTGCAGCAAATGCTTAAACATTTGCAACAAATGCTCTTTCATGTATAAGAAAAAATTAAGTCTTTGCAAGAAATGTATAAGTTGTTGTTGCAAACGCTTTAACGTTTGCAGCTAATGTTGCTTGATGTATAAGAAACGCTTTAACATTTGCAGCAATCATTGCAATGAACTTATAAATCTGTTTACTAGCTCAAACTAAAAAGTTTTCTAAGTGAAATTAACTAAAGTTTTGTAAATGTGATTGCAACTCATTAGCCTTAAAGTGGTAACGACAACTTTTTGTGCAATTGTGGTCAAGAGACTATGAATGTTGTAATCAATTTATTGCTTTTTCTGCTGCCGATTCTGAGTAGCCTTTTGATTGCCCAAGTTTTCAACCCTCTATCTTCTTATCAGACTCTCCAAACTATAGACGGGGCAGCTTTATATAAAAAACAATTAACAAATGGTAACGAAGCATATTTACAAGTTATTGATCTTCGCAAAATGCAAATAGACCAAATTACCGGAGAGGTAGATAATATGGGTCTAAATGAGGGTAAATATTATAAAGGGGAAGGTGGACATTATAGCCCTTTTTTCAAAAATAAGTTGTTCTCGGAAGTAACAGACGAATATAAGAAACTTTACGCAAACAACGTTTTTTCAATGATTAATTGTTCTTTTTTTGAACAATATCAATCTAGTACTCAATTATCCTTTCCAATTAAACTCAATGGTGTAGTTATCAGTGGTGGCACTAGCCCTTATGGCCCAATCAAGCAACCAAAAGATAAATACTATAATAATATTCACCTGAAAGCTCTAGTCTGGAACAGTAAGCAGGCATACATTACCGATTACGACCAGATTAGCGGTTCGCCTCTCAACCAAAACGCAGTGAAGAATGCTATCGTCACTTACCGATACAGCGATCATCCAGCGAAAGTATTAGCCCAAAACCAAGCGAATAAGTATCAAGTCATCGGGACTCTGAACAAAGATGGTGTTAAGGGTGACGAGCTTTTGTTGATTATGACGGTGAACCAAGCAACTCTGGATGAGGCAGCCGATTTATTACGGAAATTAGGAGTTAAAGGGGATATCATTACCGTTGATGGGGGCAGATCAACTTATTTATTTAATTACCAGAGCGGAAATATTATCGTTCCACAACTGTCTAATTCACAAGAAAATCCTGTCTTCCGATACTTACCTCATTATTTAGGATTCCGTAAGAAAACTGAAAATCAGGTTCCACCAAAAATATTGATCAGTCAGCCAGTAAAGAAAGTACTTGCAAAAAAGGATCAGCCTTATTTAATATTGTGGCGGGATAATCTTAACGGCGATGTCTCGATTAAGTTGTACGATGGAAACAAACTTATCCAAAACATTTTTTCCCGTACCGCTAGCGATGGAGTTTATGAATGGACACCACGTATTTCTGTAAAAGAAGGCTATTTTATTCGGATTTCTAGCTGGAAAGACCGGAGTATTTTCGGGCAGTTGCAACTGTAATTAAAATAAACACTGTTTTTAGCGGTGCGGAATGGGAAAATGAAATGGATAACTAGCTAAACGCAAACCTTTTAACAAGTTTGGCGGTGTGGCAGTGATCGGAATTGTTATCGTTTCTCACAGTAAACAATTAGCTTTGGGTGTGCGGGAACTCGCCGCGCAAATGGTTCAGGGTCAAGTCTCTATAGCTGTTGCAGCAGGTATTGAAGATCCGGACAACCCATTGGGGACAGATGCCATCCAGGTTTATGAAGCGATCGCTTCTGTTTTCTCTGCTGATGGTGTTTTGGTATTAATGGATTTGGGTAGTGCTTTGCTTAGTGCGGAAATGGCAATTGAGTTTTTTTCAGAAGCACAACAGCAAAAAGTGTATTTATGTGAAGCACCTCTAGTAGAAGGTGCGATCGCTGCTGTAGTGGCTGCGGCATCTGGTAGAGATATTCACCAAGTCATGGCGGAAGCACGCGGCGCACTCTTAGCAAAAGCAACTCAATTGGGTGTAGTTAGTAATAGTTTGTCACTTGTCACCCCAACAACAACTAATGTAAAATCACCAACGCGAGAAATCCGGCTGATTGTGAGCAATCGCTTAGGATTACACGCTCGTCCTGCAGCGCAGTTTGTCGCAACCGCAGCCCGGTTTCAATCGCAAATTCTGGTGCAGAATTTAACGAGAAATACTGAGCTAGTCAGGGGTGACAGTATTAACCAAGTCACAACTTTAGGGGTGCGTCAAGGACACGAATTGCTGATTACTGCCACTGGTTCTGATGCAGATGAAGCACTAGCGGCATTACAGGCATTATTCGCAAATAATTTTGGTGAAGATAATGTTGCTTTGAATTCTCCACCAGCATTTCACCATGAAGTTACCCCAGCAATTCACGGCGAACTTTCGGGAATTGCAGCTTCTGCTGGAGTAGCGATCGCACCTGTTGTTCATTATCAATCCACCCACATTTCGATTACGGAATACCACGTAGATGATCCTGATATAGAGTGGCAACGAGTACAGGCAGCAATTCACACCGCCAAACAAGAAATTCAAGCAGTTTTTTCCCAAGCTTCTCTGCAAATTGGTGACGCTGAAGCCGCTATCTTCGATGCCCAATTACTATTTTTAGAAGATCCAGTACTGTTGGAAGCGGCTAAAGAGCGCATTTTTGAACACCATATAAATGCTGAAGCTGCTTGGCAAGCCGTAGTCGATGAAGTAGCGACTTCCTACCGCACACTTGAAGATTCTTACTTGCAAGAGCGAGTTGACGATGTTGTGGATGTCGGGCAAAGGGTGCTGCGATTACTAGGTGGGAATGCTCCTGCTAACCTGCATCTTGAAGAACCTGCAATTTTGGTGGCGACTGATTTAACTCCCTCAGATACCGCTAGACTAGATCCGACAAAGGTGTTGGGTATTTGTACGACTTCAGGTAGTGCCACTTCTCACAGCGCAATTATCGCCCGAACATTGGGTATTCCCGCAGTTTTAGGAGTAGATGCCCAGGTGTTGCACTTGGCAGATGGTACACTAATGGCACTGGATGGTGAAAGTGGCAAAGCTTGGGTAGAACCAGAATCACATATCCTAGATTTACTGGCAGCAAAGCAAGAAGCTTGGCAAACTGCCCAACAGGAAGCACGAGCTACAGCACACCAGCCAGCAATTACTCGTAATGGTCGGCAAGTTAACGTTTTCGCCAACATTGGTAGTATAAGTGATGTGCAAGTTGCGGTGGCTAGCGGTGCAGAAGGTGTGGGATTACTCCGCACAGAGTTTCTTTATCTAGATAGGACAAGCGCCCCCACTGAAGAAGAACAACTAGAAGTGTATCAGGCGATCGCCCAAGTTTTAGATAATCGTCCGCTAATTATTCGTACCTTAGATGTTGGTGGTGATAAGCCACTTCCTTATTTGAGAGTAGGGTTTTCCGAAGCTAACCCTTTCTTAGGTTGGCGGGGAATTCGTTTCTGTTTGGATCATTTGGATTTGTTCAAAACTCAGTTACGGGCAATTTTGAGAGCTAGTGTAGGACACCAAATTAAGATCATGTTGCCGATGATTGCTAGTGTAACTGAGGTACGCGCAGCTAAAGTAATTTTGGGTGAAGTGCAGGCTGAACTAAATCAAGCTGGTATTTCCTTTGATGCAGCAATGAAAGTAGGAATTATGGTGGAGGTTCCTTCAGCAGTAGCGATCGCAGATCAGTTAGCTGCTGAAGTAGACTTCTTTAGTATAGGGACTAACGATCTGAGTCAGTACGTCATGGCTAGCGATCGCACTAATCCCCGCGTGGCAAATTTAGTTGATGCGCTACATCCAGCAGTGTTGCGAATGGTGCAGCAAACTATCCAAGCTGCCCATGCGGCGGGGATTTCGGTAGGATTATGTGGAGAATTGGCAGCAGATACTTTAGCAACACCAATTTTATTAGGTTTAGGGCTGGATGAGTTGAGCGTGAATCCTCAAAGTATACCTGGAGTGAAACAGGCGATCGCTAGGTTTTGTATAGTTGAAAGTGAAGCGATCGTGGCATCAGCATTGCAACAAGATTCCGCAGAGCATGTTAGAGAACTAATCTCAACTTCAATTACTCCCCGTGCGTAAATATTGAATTTCAGTAGTTCACAAACTTTAGAAGTTCTACCATATGGACATTTCACTAAAATACCCATACATCAGCAAAGCAAATTTTTTTACTTTTTAATTACAAAAATCTAACTAATTACTTAAATATAGACTTAAATCATAAATTTAAGTAACTTAAGAATAGCTCGAAAGACTTTTAGATATATTATATATAATAACGCCTAAAAATCTACAAATATTATGCTAAATGTAGGTAGTCTTGTAAATAGACGTTATAAAATCATCAACCCATTAGAGACTAGAAACTCTTATGATGAACAATTCTATTGTAGTTATTTAGCGGAAGATTTACATACATACAAGAAATGTGTTATTAAGCCCTTAAATTGTTATAATTATTCAAAAAATAACTTATTTAAAGATGCTTTTATTCAGCAAACGAAAATTTTAAAAAAAATAGGAATGTCCAATGAACGAATTTCTACATTTTATGATTATTTTGAACATTATGGAGTATTTTATATAGTCCGCGAGTGGATTGAAGGTTATTCTTTAGAGAATGTATTACAATCCAATATAATAATTTCACATAACTTTGTCTATGATTTAATATATAATTTATTGCAAATAATTATTTTTTTAGAAGAAAGAAATATTAAACATTTTGCTATTCAGCCAAGTAATATTATTTTAAGTCTAGATAGAAAAGTAATTCTTCTTGACTTTGATATAGAATACATAACTATTTTAAATATAGAAAAGTATTCTGTAGTAACTAGTGGAGCAAGGAAAATAAGAGGATTCATTGAGAAAAGATCATTTAGAAATAAATTAAATTTTAATTTCGATGTATATGCTTTGAGTGTAACAGCAATTATTTTGCTAATTTCGCAGAAAATATTTTATTCAGATAGAAGAATTGTTACAGGAAATATTTATAACTTACATATTATTAATAATTATATAGAGATAATAAGAAAGGACTCAAATATTAACCAGTATTTTTG
>NZ_CAXTNE010000182.1:0-16688 GCF_964245445.1 uncultured Nostoc sp. | reverse complement strand
ATCAAACTGTACCTGCATAAATCAATTCATCCCTTTATTCAGCAACGCCAAAAATTGCTTTATTTTTTAATTTTTAATTCCGCCCTACGGTACTAGTGTTTTGAATGATAGGACAAATTGTATCCTCATGCTGTTCGCCCATATTTTTCCAGCCTGAAAGTAATCCCTTTATTTCAGACCGTAAAGTTAACAACTGATCAATTTGGTGATCAATTTGTAAGAGCTTCTCTTCAAGCTTTTCTTGAATTTCACCACAAGGAGTTTGTCCTTGGTCATAAACCTGAAGAATATTTCCAATCTCCTCTAAGCTAAGACCAAGATTTTGTGCCCTTTTAATGAACGCTAGACGAGTCAGCACATCCAATGAAAACTGGCGGAAGCCTCCCTCTGTTCGTCTTGATGATTTAATTAAACCTAAACTCTCGTAATAGCGAATTGTCCTAATGGGGATTTTGCTTATATCTCTTACCTGACCAATTAAAAGCAGTTTTTTATCCTGAGTTAACACGGCAGATTTTCCCAAATATTGTAACTATTATTACATATTTTTCTATTGATTAACTCATTTAAGAGTTTAGCAAAATGTTAGCGTCAGTAGTTTAAATTTTGATCTAATTAGAGATATTACTAAGTTGTGATTTTTCAAATATCTATTTTGAATGGATATTAGCTTACATGGGCTGAGATTTGACTAGCATAATTTTAACATTTTCAATAAATTTAACTCAATATTTCGTCTCTCTAATTTGCTCCATTTATTGGGTCACTGTTTTTCATGGTACTGAAAGTAACTGTTTTATTCTAGTTTTCATGTTACTTCTAGATCAACAGCTTCACCTCAAGTGAAACCATAAAAATGAATCTCAACTCGCAGACTTTTAGTTCAACCCGTAAACCTAAAAACTTCAATAATCCAGAGCATTTTATTGAGGGATGGTATTGGGTAATACCCTCTCGAAATCTGCGGGTAAGTGAAGTAAAATCTGTCACGATTTTGGGCAGAGAACTAGTGATTTACCGTGGTAAAGATAAAAAAGTAGCTACCTTTGATGCCTACTGTCCACACATGGGCGCTCACCTTGCTGAAGGCAAAGTTGAGGGTAATGCACTACGTTGTTTTTTCCACCACTGGAAGTTTGATGCTGAAGGGATGTGTATTGATATTCCATGTTTAGATACACCGCCTTCCTTAGAATTACAAACTTGGCCCACTGCTGAGAAGTATGGAATGATTTGGGTTTGGACTGGAGAAATACCACAACAACCCTTACCTTTTGTTCCAGAATTAGAACAAAAAGAGTGTGATGTCGCCATCCATTCTCATTTTGTGATGAACTGTCACCCTAGCGTGGTGATGATTAATGCGATTGATGCTCAACACCTCAATACAGTTCACAAGCTGCCAATAGAAATTATTTTTGAAAGACAAGAACTGAACGAGAATGCAATTATCTTCAGTAATACTACACCTATCAAAGACAATTTCTTTTTCATTAAGCTCATTCGTATTTTCTATAAAAATGCCATAACTTACAGTATTTGCTATTGGTATGGTAGCATTGGCATTGTGACACTTGGCCCTGATTTCTTCCATGTCCACATGATGGTTGCAGTTCGCCTCCACGAAGGGGGAAAAACTGAAGGTCAAGTTATGTTGATGACTAAAAAACGTAAAGGAATTTTTGGTTGGTTATACAATCGAGTTGTGCTATGGCTGACTAAGATTGCAGCTAAGTACTTTCTGATGGGTGACATCAAGATTCTTCAAACAATTCAGTTTGATTTGAAAACTCCCATCAAAGAAGATCAGCCAATCATGCAGTTTATTAACCATGTTGAAAAACAGCAATCCCTAATGTGGGGGACTTGGCAAGAAGCGCGATCGCGCGATGTGCAAAGCAAGCCCAAGCGTGAGAGATGGCAAGATAAAATGAGTAATGATTAAGATCATGTCTACATGCCCAGAATTCCGTCAGGCTCGTCGATCAATTAAACGCACACGAAATTATAGCATTGTCAACAATCTTTGCAACAAATGAATCGGCTCTAGGGGCGTACAACTGTATGCCCCTAAAAATGTAGCTATAGCAGGTATTTTGTCAAATAGTATAACAATTAATAAAAGTTCAACGAAATTACTTTGAACTTTTAATTTATTTTTTACTGGGCTACCAGAATAAATAAAAAGAAGTGGCAAAGCCACTTCCTAATTCCCAGGTAGAACCTAAGTCATGAGTATAACCATTACAAAAATTTGAAATAGTATAAACAAACACCAATTAACTTAATATCTATGTTTTCCTTATTTTCTGGGTTAGGAAATCCTGATTTTCATCAGCCAAATAACTGTATATTTACATAGTCTCATAATTGCAATGCAGACTCAATTTTATCCAGTTCATTGCTAAGATGTGCCAGTTTTGCCTCTTCATCAAGAAGTTGCTGTTCTAATTGAAACTTAACTGCCGTACCAGCCTCAATAGCTACAGCTTTCGTCATTTGCTTAAACTTCTCGCTGCGGATGTCAAATTCTACCTTAAGTGCGTCTAGTTTTTGTTGCGATCGCCGTCGTTGTCCAGGACTTAAGCTAGTAGAAATTGGACTAGTCTCAATAGTATCTGCTTCACCAGATAAAAATTTACTTGCACCAGTTCAATTTGCTTTTCTAATTGAAAGCGAATGAGAGTATCTACTGCGATCGCATAATCGTGACGCAACCTTTTTAACTTCTGGGCTAGTAGTTCAGACTGTTCTTATAATCCATCGATTTCATATTGTAGATACTGCTCGGAGGACATCCAGGTAATTTTCTAGTCAATCATTTTTACTTACTTCACCAGCGATAAAATTGTAATATTTTATGTTGCATTTTGAAGTGCAAAAAGCGGATTTTAATTATCTGTATATTTTATTTACTGGAAGTCCCTTAGATGGGAATTTGGATGCAAAATTCTGTTTCCTGACTTGTTTTTGAGTTACATGTTAACTTGCCTTGGTGCATTTCTACTACAATCTGATAACTGATAAATAAGCCAAGTCCAGTTCCTTTACCAACAGGTTTTGTTGTAAAAAATGGATCAAATATTTTGGAAATTACCGATTCATGAATACCCAGACCATTGTTTTTAATGCGAATATTAAGCCAAGTTTCATCAATAATATCAGTATTAATCCAAATAGTAGGAACGAACGGTTGATAATGAGAATTTTGAATAATTGATAGATTAGCAATTGCCTCATTTAAAGCATAAATAGCGTTATTTAAAATATTCAGAAATACTTGATTCAGTTGCGCGGGATAGCACTTTACCTGGGGAATTACTCCATAGTTTGTAATTATTTGAATTCCCATATTTCCCGACTCACTTTGGAAGCGGTGACGCAGTAATGTGATTGTGTGATTGATACCTGCGTGAATATCAACATTTTTGATATCTGCTTCATCCAACCGAGAAAAATTTCGCAGTAACAGCACAATTTCTCTAATGCGTTCGCTGCCAACTTGCATCGACTCCAGCAACTTACCTAAATCTTTTTGAATAAAGTCCAAATCCCAGGTTATTATTGCTTCTTGAATGTGTAGCGAGGGAACTGGATAGGTTTGCTGGTAGAGTTGCAAGATTTTTAATAAGACTTCTGTATACTCAGATGCATGGGTAAGATTAGCGTAAATAAAGTTAACTGGATTATTAATTTCGTGAGCAATCCCTGCAACTAATTGCCGCAAACTCGACATTTTTTCAGTTTGCACCAGTTGAGCCTGAGTATATTTGAGTTTCTCAAGGGTAACTTTTAGGTTGTGATTAGCTTGAATTAGCTCAATATTTCGTTGTTCTACCCTAGCTTCCAGTTCCTCATTCGTTTGCTTCAGTAATGCTTCTGCGTGTTTGCGATCGCTAATATTGCTCAGTGAGCCAGAGAATTCTGTTTCACTTTGAGGTTGAGCAGATAGTTCCAACCAAACAATTACACCAGTTTGATGGTAAAAGCGGAGTTCTTGACAAACCTCTACTCCGGTTTGTAGCTTTTCTAGAGTTTCTGACCACAAGTGCTGATCATCCAAGTCAATGAAATTGCCTAAAGCACTACCGATGACATTTTCTATCCCATAACCAAGGGTATTTGTCCAGGCTCGGTTGAGGAAATTGAGATTACCCAAGCGATCGCACTTAAACACAATTTCGCGCAGACTATTCACCAATTCCCGGTAACGCCGTTCGGATTCAGACAATTTTTCAATCAAACTGTACTGAATCTGTGTATGCAATTCATTGCTTAAATCTGACATTCTACTGTACTCTCAAACGCTGAAGTAGCTCGGTATGGTTAATTGTATCGGCGTATAAGGGGAAGACGTGAGTGTGGTAGAATTCTTGCTCAAACACCGTGCGAGCAGAAGTGCAATCAGACAAAAGAACAACCTGATAACCTTTCTCATGGGCAGAACGACCTGTAGAATCAATACAAACCGAAGTGACTGCACCAGCTAGAACTACATGAGTAATCTCTTTTTCATGGAGAATCATGTCTAAGTTAGTATTCATGAAAGCATTAAATCCTCGTTTTCCCGGAACTTCGAGAATTCTGCTGCCAAAAGGTAGCAACTCATCAATCATCTGCGATCCTTTCGTACCAGCTTGAAAAGCCCCAACTTCCTTGATAGTTTTAAGAATGCCAACAGGTTCAACCAATTCCTGGTAGTTTGGCGTAAAAAAAATCGGTGTGGCAATCATTAACACTGGAGTTTGCAGCAAACATTGTACAAGCTCAACGGTGTTTTCTAATACTTTGGTGGCCCTTGAGGATTCCTCAATGACATTATGTAGAATACCATCGGCTGCAAAGTAGTCATTTTGATAACCAATCAAGATCACAGCAGTACTTTGGGGTTGCATTGTATTTCTAACTATTTAGTATGGTACAGACACTTTATTATTCCCGTTTTAAGTGTGTTTCTAACGATAACTAACAGGGAGAACATATCTGATACCAATTCAAAATTCAAAATGACGTTCTCTACGAGACGCTACGCATAGCAAGATCCCCGTAGGGGTACGCGGACTCGCTCTAAGCGTTGCCATGCCGAAGGCGTTGCCTCTCGTTCGCATTAGCGTCTCCCCTTCTCCCAAAGGGAGAGGCTAACGCCAAGGGAGAAGAGAAGGCTTTACGCTGCGCTAACAAAATTTAAAATGAAGAAAACTAGATATCACAAGGGTTTGAGAGTGTATATCTGTCGCATTTTTTTTTCAAATTGGTGTGACCCCTCTTTTGTCACTCTGGGGAAATAAAAATTGGGGCTAAATGATGAAACCTCGATTTAGTGCGAAGATTAGCGATCGCAAACTAATAGAAACCTTCAAACAAAGCTCTACAGTTAAAATCCTATCTGGACGAGGGTTACAAATTATTCTCTACCGAAAGTGACAAAAGAGGGGTGACTTTTCACGGGAAGTCCTCAAGCCCCAAAAAAACGTGACTTTTTCCACAGGTTAATTCTCAATAGCTTTAAGTTAATGAAAATAGTTAACGAAAAAATCAGGGCTTGGAAAACCCTCAAAATGGGCTTTTCCACATACCGTGAAAAGTTAGATCCTCAATATGTCCTTTTGGTTTATTAAAGCCCAATATTCCCTGATCAATATCTCAGAAGTGGGCGTAGCCTATGCCTTTGCAAGAAACCTCAAAACTGTGAACGGCTACGTGCGTTTAACATTTGGGTTTCAGCAGTCGGGGACATCGTGGCTTTGAGGACAAAACTATTTATATGCGATCGCAGGAGGTCATCCCGGATTAAATTAGCCACCTCTGCGAGAATCCGATTTAGTTATTGCTTTTCAGTTTTAACTTCTACAATTTCCCAATTACGGATTCCCGATTTCCCAATAAGTTTATTTCATAACTCTAGTTGCGTTGAAAATTGCAAGTAAAGCTACTCCCACATCAGCAAATACAGCTTCCCACATTGTCGCTACGCCTAAAATACCCAATCCAATAAATACACCTTTAATTGCTAACGCAAAACCGATATTTTGCCAAACAATTCTGCGGGTTTTTCTGGCGATTTGTATTGCTTCTGCCACTTTTGAGGGTGCATCTGTCATAATCACAATGTCGGCAGTTTCGATCGCCGCATCTGAGCCTAACCCACCCATTGCTATACCAACATCTGCTCTAGCAATCACTGGCGCATCATTAATGCCATCTCCAACAAAGGCAACTTTACTATGCTTACCAACGGTACTGAGTAACTTCTCAATGGCATTGACTTTTTCTTCTGGTAATAACTCTGCTTCGTAAGCATCTATACCTAGCTGTTCAGCAATGCGAGATGCGATCGCCTGATTATCTCCTGTCAACATTACTGTTCTCTCTACACCCATTCCTTTGAGTGCTTGAATAGCAAGTCTCGCATCTTCTTTGGGTTCATCAGCAATGACAATATACCCAGCGTAAATATTATCCACTGCTAGATGAATAACTGTTCCTTCTAACTGGCAATTATCATGAGCAATATTCTCTCTATGTAATAAGCGATCGCTTCCTGCTATCACTACCCTATTTTCAACCTTGGCTCTAATTCCATAGCCTGCTATTTCTTCATAATCTCTCACTTCAAATTCATCGATTTTTCCACCATAAGCTTTGCGGATAGATTGAGCAATGGGATGATTCGAGTGCAATTCTACTTTGGCGGCTAATTGCAGCAATTCTTGTTCAACGTAGCCATTTGATGGTACTACTTTTGCTACTTTAAATACACCGTGAGTTAACGTTCCAGTTTTATCAAAAACAACTGTATTCACTGCATTTAAAGCATCTAAAAAAGTAGAGCCTTTAATCAAAATACCACGTTTAGCTGCACCTCCTACGCCTCCAAAGTAACCTAAGGGAATACTGATCACTAGTCCACAGGGACAGGAAATAACTAGTAAAATTAGAGCGCGATAAACCCATTCTGAAGAAGTTGCGCCAGCAATGAATAAAGAAGGTAATAATGCAACTGCTAAAGATATAAAAACTACGATTGGCGTGTAATATCGGGCAAATTTAGTAATAAATTTTTCTGTTTCTGCTTTTTTACTTTTGGCGTTTTGCACCAAGTCCAAAATCTTAGCAATGGAAGAGTCATCAAATAGTTTTGTTACTTTAATGCTAAGAACACCCATTTTATTAATCATCCCAGCCAAAACTGTCTCTCCCAGCCTCACCGATCGCGGTACAGACTCTCCAGTTAAAGCAGATGTATCGACTTGTGAATTCCCATCTATAATCTCACCATCTAAAGGAATCTTTTCCCCAGGTTTGACGACGATAATATCTCCAATGTTTACTGTATTTGGGGATACTTTTTTTAATTCTCCCTTTGTTTGAATATTAGCATAATCTGGACGTACTTCTAATAAAGCTTTGATCGAATTACGGGAACGGCTAACGGCAATATCTTGAAACAATTCCCCAATTTTATAAAATAACATGACTCCCACAGCTTCGGGTAACTTATGAATTGCGATCGCCCCTAATGTCGCTACTGCCATTAAAAACATTTCATCGAATATTCTACCTTTGAGGATATTGCGTCCAGCAGTTTTTAAAACACTCCATCCACTTAATAAATAGGCAGGAATAAAAAGCAGATATTCACCTATTGAGTAGAATGTATTGTGTAATTGATTTTCAAAAATTACACCGGGCGCATATAAACTTAAAATCGCTACTAAAGGCAATATCTCATTTTTCAGATTTAATTCTCCACCGTGGTCATGATTGTGGTCATGGTTATGATTATCATCATGATTATGATCATGGTTATGATTCTCGTGATGGTTATGTTCACAGTTGCAACAATTTGAAGATTCTGAATATACTTTACGCTTCATTTTTTCTGTTGAGGATAGTAAATTACTTGATATCTGAGCCTTTTTCCAAATGTAATAAAAAAAAGAGCTTTTTACAAGTTGATAATTTAAGAACGAGAATCTATATCAAAATTATTGCTAAATAATTTATCCTATTTTTAGCTAAAATTAAGCTTTTAAAGCTTGAAAAGATAGCCATACTGATTCTTAGTTGTATAGAATAATGTACAACATGACTTTTGTTCGTAGTGAGCGATAAATCGCTCTGCATAAGATTATTAAAAGGAAATTGCTGACATCAAGCCAACAATCACCATCTTAGGGATAATAGAGCGGATTTAAATTTGCTGAAGTAGACGACTAAGGTTTTCAAGCCAGATATCGAGGTTGTTTGACTTCTGAATTCTGCTGTAGCAGTTAATTTGCGATCAAACTGGGTGATAGGGAACATTCTTGAGTAACAAGTGTCATATCATAGCTAGCTATTCTTAGGGAAAATCCACTTGAAGTTTGAAAGTGAATCGAATACCCTAAACTAGTAGACAATTTTCTCAAGTAAATCTATGAACAAAAAAATTCTTTTGAATTTGCTTTCCACTTCCTCAATCTTTGTGTCAATGATGTCTACGCTGGTAGTATTTCATCCTGCCCATGCTAGTACTTCTATTACACAGCGATTACTGCACACAGAAGATGGTCGTACCTGTATCACTAATCCACATGGTGGAAAAGATTTTGTGTGCATTCGAGATTCAGAGAGAAAGCAACCGTATACTTCTGGACGTTCCGCAACCATTGTTACATCAGTATCAGATCAAAATATTGCCATGCTGAATTTTACTGACGAGGAAAGTGATGCTGCCATTAAGACATTTGGCTGCGACTGTCCATTATGTATCAATTCTTTGCGGCAGTTGCGCGGTACTGGAAACTTGGTGTATTAAGATTGAAAAGCGCTGATAGCAACTATAACTTCTGTTAGATACGCGTGATTAATCACATATAGAACATATACGAAACCAAAAAAGCATTTTTAACTAAATACTACTACTAGTCTGTCAAGTTTAAATTAACGGGTTAGTAAGTTATTAGTGAGGACTTTATTCCTTATCTTCTAAGCACTAAAGTCCTTACTACAAACCCTTAAAACTAGCTTGGACATTGTACTACTATTATTTGGTAAAATATAAATTCATTTCTGGGGCGGTTTGTAGAAGCAATTCATGAATTGCCCCTACAGCGTCCAGTTTTGCATAAGTCCTGAAATAAAAAGACGCACAAAAATTATCAAATACTCTGTAAAAGCGTCTTGTTTATTCAACCACCTCATTTACAGGGAATCTATCGATCAACTGCATCGCTCGATAGGCATTACGCAAGAAAGAGTCTGGTAAATGGGGAACGTGGGGTATTTGCGATAATAAATCCAACGTCCGCCTTAGAATTCTTACCACGTCGCCTTCATCCAAGGTGGTGTTCTCGCAGAGTTCTATCCACTCCATTCCTAGCGCCCATTGTTCCACGATCGCAATTAACTCAAACTCCAACCATATAGGCAGCGCTACGTTATACCGCCGTTGTAGTTGGAACATTTGACGGCGAATTCCCCGCAATTTTGCTAAGGCTTCTGCTACTTCATTACTAAGCTCAAAGTTAACTTTGCTATCTGGACGAGGGGTTTCCATCACCAAAGCGGCGGCGGCGGCGGCTAAATGGTGCGGATCTAAGTTGTCCAATTCACCACTAGCGAATACTAAACCAAGCCACAATTCATTCTCGCCTCGAATGGCGGCAGCAATTCGCCCTAATACTGTGGGCACTAAGTTATCTAAAGCGCCAAAGTGTTGCAGAATTGCGATTAAATTGAGAAATTCTTCCCAATGACGTTGTGACTGTTGCTCTACTTGCCCTTGCAACTGTTCAAGTTCGGCTTCTAGTTCAACATAGCGGGCCCGGCGCTTGAAAAGCGTGGCAGCATTGCCTGATTGATGTAGGGGATGAGCTTCTAATTGCTCTTGGACGGCAGCAGTGCGACTGAGTTGTTCTGCTACTTCTGGAGCCAGATTCAAAGATTCTACCGGATTGGGAATATGCGTGGCGATCGCAAAGGTTTCTTGATTACCCCGGCGTGACTGTCCTGGCTTCAAAGGCATCTCTGGCGGTGGTAGTAAATCAGGTGGCACTTCAATTCGCGGCAGTTCGGCATACAAATCGACTACATCCCCTGTTGTTGCCACATACCAGCGATTATCATGTCCCAAGCATACCAAGTAAGGAGCTTGACCAGAACCAGGCGATTTGCCCACTAAAACTGCGGTTACGGGCGAAGATACTGTGATGTTTTTACCTTTGAGACTCAACAGAGTTCCTGACACTGCAAATCCCAACATCATCCCCAATTCTTCTTGTCTATCTTCCTGCGCTTGCTCTTGCAAGGTTTTCAATATCTGGCGTTCTACTTTCAGGCGTTGCCGCAATTTCTCATAAATAGCCAGTTCATTTTCATCAACTGCGGCGATTTGCTCATGAAGTTGAGCTAATTGTGTTTGCAGTTCGGCAATCTCATCATATTCTGGTCTTAAATGCAAGGTAGCCATGTACTGCCCAAAGCTGCGTTCTATCAGTTCCCTGGTTTGCTCTAGGGTATGTGTTTGCAGCAAGTTTAATACCATGCCATAACTGGGCGTAAACTGGCTTACAAGGGGATCTGGCTTGGATGTTCCCAAATACGCTGCTTCTTTAGCTCCTTCAAAGGGAGTTTGGACCGTCACCACATGACCTTGTTTATCCATCCCCCGGCGGCCTGCTCGTCCCGCCATTTGCAAGAATTCGGAAGCGTTTAACAAGCGGTGTCCGGTATCGGTACGTTTGGAAAGGGTAGAAATTACCGTTGTCCGGGCAGGCATATTAATTCCCGCCGCTAATGTTTCAGTAGCAAATACTACTTTAATCAGCCCTTGCTGAAATAGTTCTTCTACCAATGCTTTCCAAGCAGGCAAAATTCCGGCGTGGTGGGCAGCAATTCCCCGGTATAGGGGTGCAATTTGCCCAGAACGCCCTGCTTCGGGATTGCGCGCTAAAAAGTCATCAATCTGTTGCCGTAAAATCTGGGACTCTTCATTATTTACCAGCCATAAATCACCAACTTCCGCCACGGCTTTATCACATCCCCGGCGGCTGAAAATAAAGTAAATCGCTGGTAGCATATCCCGTTGCTCTAACTGGCTCAAGGTAAAAACTATTCCAGGAGCCTCTGGTCTACCACTTCTCCCCCTCTCCCTTTCTCCCCCTCTCCCTTTCTTCTTCTGAATAAGGCGGGGGTTAATTTTGGTTTTGCTATCATTTAGCAGGGGAAATAACCCTTTGGGATTGCAAAAGTAAAATTCCAAGGGAACTGGGCGAAAATCGGAGTAAATCAGGTCAGTTGGGCCGTGAACGCGGTTTAGCCAATCGGTGAGTTGCTCGCTATTGGCAACCGTTGCTGAGAGGGCTGCTAGTTGGACTTCACGGGGACAATAGATGATTGATTCTTCCCAAACAGTACCGCGCTGGCGATCGTTCATGTAGTGGCACTCATCAAGTATCACCGCTTCAACGTCTACTAATGAGATACCGACTTGCCCAATGGGTGTGCCATAGAGCATATTTCGGAAAATTTCTGTGGTCATCACTAAAATCGGTGCATCTCTGTTAATGGAGGCATCTCCAGTTAACAGTCCAACTTGATCAAACCCGAATTTTTCTCGAAAGTCACGCAATTTTTGATTCGACAGCGCCTTTAGGGGAGTAGTATAAAATACACGTTTTCCTCGCGCCAGGGCGCGATAAATAGCGTATTCCCCGACTAATGTTTTGCCCGAACCTGTGGGCGCACATACGACTACGGAGCGTCCGGCGTTTAGGGACGCGATCGCTTCTTTTTGAAACTGATCCAGATCAAAGGGAAATATAGACCCTAAGTCAAGTTCTGGAGACGGTGCAGGATAATTCACTCAATCACATTTGCAACCAGATTGTCTACTATACTAACGAGTCTTTTGTCAACTTCGTTAGGGATTGGGGATTGGGGATTGGGTATAGAGAAGAATTTCAGCACCCAGTCCCCAGTCCCTAGTCCCCAGTCCCCAGTCTCTCATTTTCCCAGTCTCTCATTTTCCCAGTTCTTGCGATCGCTCTGTGGCAGCTTTGACTGCTTCTATTAAAGCTGAACGAAATCCTGCCTGTTCTAGCTTGGCAATCCCCGCAATGGTTGTACCACCAGGGCTGGTAACGCGATCTTTAAGTTCTGCTGGGTGCATTTTGGTTTCATGTAACAGTTTTGCTGTTCCTAGTACGGTTTGCAATGCTAGTTGATTAGCAATTGCTCTAGGTAAACCTGCGGATACTCCGCCATCAGCAAGTGCTTCTACTAGTAGCGCCACGTAAGCCGGACCGCTACCAGATAGCCCTGTAACTGCATCCATCAGCCCTTCTGAGACTTCTACGACTTCCCCCACAGCAGAAAAAACCTGCTGTGCTATTTGGTAGTGCTTGGCATTGGTATATGCACCTGAACAAATGGCGGTAATTCCTGCTCCCACTGTTGCTGGGGTGTTGGGCATTGCTCTGATAACTGGCAATTGCACAAATGCAGCTTCTAGCTGACTCAAAGGCACACCTGCTAATATGGAAATGATTAGGGGTGAGTGTTCTTTATTAAGAAGATCAATATCTGTTAATTCTTGAGCGATCGCGCTGAACACCTGCGGTTTTACTGCCAAAAAGACAACTTCTTTGACTTGAGCGAAAACTTGGCTATTATCTGTAGTCACAGCAACATTGTATTGCTGTTTTAAAAAATCTAGGCGTGAAGATAGCGGTTCGCTAACTATAACTTCTGATGAGTGATAAATTCCACGCGCAATAAGGCGGGATAAGAGCGCTTCTCCCATTACCCCACCACCAATTAAGCCAAATTTTATAGTCATTTATCATTTGTCATTTGTAAGCTAGCGCGGTCTTCTCCCAATGGGAGACGCCAAAGGCAATAGCGCAGCGTTAGCGAGGAACGAGGGTCACCCGTAAGGGTCATTAGTCGGTTGTCCTTTGTCATTTGTCACCATCATCAAAACCTAGGACTAATCACAAAGGACAAAGGACTAACAACTAATTTAATTTTATTGTGCCATCCGGTTAGTTTCGTTGCCCCAGGTTTGATTTGGAGAACCTGTAGGACGAGAAGGCCGTGCTGGCGGTTGTGGTACTTCATGAAGAACGCCACCTTGAGTGCTAACTTGGACACAGCTTGGCGTAAACAAGAAGATGCTCTCACCGATCCGCTCTTGATGTCCATCTAGTGCGTAAGTACCACCTGCAACAAAATCTACTGCTCGTTGAGCTTGATCTGGGTCCATGATTGTCAGATTTAATACCACTGACTTGCGTTCTCGCAACGCTTGAATTGCCTGGGGCATTTCTTCAAAGGTGCGTGGTTCGAGTACTAAAACTTCCGAAATTCCGTTAATTGCTCCTGGCATACCAATCACATTCCCCATTGGCTTTGAACCTGCTGTTATATCATCTCCCATTGTAGGCACTGGTTCCCGCCAGCGTCGATTTTGAGCGGCTGGGCTTTCCTGTGGTGCTGGTGGTTGGGGATTTTCTTGCTGATACAGATTTTGGTAATTATTATCTGTTTCTGGTTCTTCTTCGTAATACTCGTATTCAACTTGCTCATTTAGACCCACAAAGTCTCTGAGTTTGGAAAATATATTGTTCATTGTCTGTGTACTCTCCTGGTGCGAATAGCCGATATTGACTTGGCTTAAGATTGATTAAGTAGGAGCAAGCGCTACATCGGTGGATACTACAGCAAGTATACTGCTATTTGTAACCCATACTACTGGTTTGGGCGATGAACTGACACTTCTTGCAAAGGTCTGTGCATCGCCTAAACATAATAATGAGTCAAGATTATATCCTAAGGTTTGTCCGAAGGAAAGTCCTTTTTACCCCATTTTCCCTTAGCGATTGCTTTTGTCAATACTATATCCTTTGTTTCTAATTGCACCAGTCTGCTACAAAATTCTTGTCATCAAATCCTGATCTCTATTAATACTGAAGAGCAAGGCTGATGAGCAAAGGCTAAGAGCGATCGCCAAACAAAATTGTTCCTAATCGTACCATCGTTGCGCCTGCTTGCACTGCCAGTTCGTAGTCGCCTGACATACCCATAGACAGGTGCTGCATTTTAATGTGCGACCAGTTTTGCTCCTGGATTTTCTTTGCTAGCTCACGATTGAGATTAAATACATTCAAAATTTCGGGATCATTTAATCCTGAAGGCGGAATTGTCATCAAACCTTGAATTTGTAAATTTTTGTATTGATCGAGTGTGGGTAAATCAGCCAAAAGTTCTGGCACACTCCAACCAGACTTGTTGGGATCGGGGAGAATTTTCACTTGCAGGCAAACCTGGGGACTCACTCCTAGCTGTTGTGCCAATTGATCTAAACGCTGTGCCAGCTTCAAATTATCGACGGAGTGAATCCAAGGGAATTGTTCAATAGCTTTTTTGGCTTTATTGCTTTGCAAATGTCCAATAAAGTGCCAGGTAATATCCGGTAAGTCTTGCAACTCGGCTTGTTTGGTGGCGGCTTCTTGGATACGACTCTCCGCAAAATCACGAATTCCTGCGGAGTATGCAGACCGAATGGCCTGGGCAGGAACTTGCTTGCTAACAGCAATCAATTTGACCGAAGTTGGCAGGGAGGAGCGAATGGAAACAATACGTTCGGAAATCGAACTATTCATTGGAAGGTGCGTTGGAAAACACTCTGAAGCTGATCGTACTCCTGAGATTGTCCACTGCGCCGCAGGGTACGTAAGCGATTTTCCAACATCATTCTAGCCTCAGTACGTCCTAGAGACTGAAATTTAACACCTTTAACGTCATTTGCAACCAAAAAAAACAAGCGCTGGGCATAAAGTGTGGTGAACAAATCCTGGTTCTCATCAACCATACAGATTTTGTAAAGTAAACCCCAAGTTGGATGGTTTATGTAAGTTTCTGCGTTTTCTGGATTCATTTAAGAGTCAAGGTGTAGTCAAGGTGGAGTATGTATATCTTTTCGCAGTGAATTCCAAACATTCAGACGATAATACCAACATTCGCCAGAATATTTCCTTAAAATGCAAAACTGCGGTTGCCAAAACCTTGATCTAGTTTCTAATGGGCAGATGAAGCTAGTGGTAGTGAAGCGAAATGGTACAACATGACACGCGAAGCGTAGACTCGAAGAGTAGAGGCTTGTCGATAGATTTCGCCTTATACTTTGGTGACTCAAATACACCAACCTGGCGGCACAAGGCATAAAACAGTCCTGACCCTCTTATTGAAAGTTTAGCGTGGCAAGGGAAAACACCCTTTGAAATTCCCAACGGCAACAGCTAACTTTTCAACTTCTTTCCATACTGCCACAACTGTGGCTGAATGGCACAAAATTAGGGAGTGGGGAGATGCGGGACCAGGGGGCGCAGGGGGAGAAAGAATAACTAATAACCTATTCCCTATTTCCTATTCCTTATTCCCTATTGATTATTTAGCATTTTCAGGGCTGCCAGTTGTGCCTGGGCTTTGTGCAGAGATTCATACCATTCTTTCTCAGGATCGCTGTCTGCGACAATTCCTGCACCAACTTGTCCCCAGACAATGTTGAGTGCTGAGTGCTGGGGGATGAGTCTTGAGTGGGGAAATGAAGAAGAATTTACTCCGTCTGCTTCTTGAGACGCGGGGGCTAGTAACAGGGTGCGGATTAAGATATTTAAATCTAAATGACCACGCCAATCTAAATAGCCGCAGGAACCGTAGAACAAGCTGCGCCGCACGGGTTCTAGTTCTTCGATAATTTCCATGCAACGGACTTTGGGACAACCTGTGATTGTGCCACCTGGAAACGTGGCGCGGATCAAATCAATGGTGGTGCATTCGCCTTTTAAAGTACCTTTGATGTTGCTGACAAGATGCATCACATGGCTATATCGCTCAATTGTCAGTAATTCGTCAACAGTAACCGTTCCCCATTCACAAACTCGCCCTAAATCATTACGTTCCAAGTCCACCAGCATGATGTGTTCTGCACGTTCTTTGGTATTGCTGAGTAAATCTTGTGCCAGTTGCATATCTTGTTCTGGAGTGACACCACGCGATCGCGTCCCAGCGATCGGTCTGGTTTCGGCTTGCTGATTTTGCAACATTACTAACCGTTCTGGCGAACAACTGATCACTTCTCCCCAAGGCGTTTGCCAATAGCTGGCAAAAGGCGAAGGATTGATTTTTTGCAAGGCTTGGTAAATTTCCCAACCAGAAGCTAATGTAGATGCTTGAAATCGCAATGAAAGATTTGTCTGAAAGATGTCTCCAGCTTGAATATATTTTTTCGCCTGGTTTACAGCTGTTTCATAATCTGCTTGCGATGTCAAAAAGAGAGGAGGTGAAGAAGACACGGGGACGTGAGGACGAGGAGACACCGAGAATTCTGTCGCCAAGTGTTTCTTTACTAACTTCTTTTGTAATTCATCGAGTCCACTTGCATCACTGGCAGCTAGCCAAAGAATTTGTTGCGCGTGATCTAAAACGGTAAAACAATCTGGTTCATACCAAAAAGCTATGGGAAATGGTAGGGGATCAATTTTATGACGTGGTAACTGTTCAATTTCCCATGCCACATCATAGCCTAGCCAACCCAACCAACCGCCGGTGAAAGGGAGGTCGGAAGCAGGGGAAGTAAATTCCTCCTCATGTCCCGCTACCCCTTGCTGTAACAACTTTTCTAGGAAAGGAAAAACCTCTCC
>NZ_CAXTNE010000181.1:9957-16721 GCF_964245445.1 uncultured Nostoc sp. | reverse complement strand
CGGCGGGCTACGCCAACGCATTTGCTATTTCGGCGAACTCATTTGTTATTTTGGCGAACTCATTTGCTATTTCGGCGATGCCTACGGCTGGCTACGCCTACGCATTTGCTATTTTGGCGACTGGGTTGTTTGAGTGGCTGTGAAATGATCTGCCGACTACTTACAGCTTGCTTTTGTGGCAAATCATCACAAATTGCTTGTAAGTCGTAGTTGAAAGCCTTTGCATGTTCTTCTCGAATTCTGTAAATCTCTTCAAGAATTTCATCTTTCCACATATCTACTCTCCCATTAGTTCATAGCGTATACAAAGGGTTGGCAACTCGTATCCGGCATCAAGACTGATTTGGGCTAGCTTCTTCTGGATTTGAGCATTGGCAAGTTGAAAATTTCTAGGTCTAGTTCAGCGTTGACGATCGCTATCAGCAAAATAACTCAACCACTGTCGGCTTAGTCACTTTCCCCATAGCGTTGCGCGGTAATTCTTCAACTATCAAAATTTGGGTTGGCACTTTATAGACTGCCAATCGCTCTTTTGCCCAACTCCTAAAAGATTCTAATGTTAAAGGTTGTGACCCTTGCAATACTAACGCCGCACAAACCCGTTCACCCCACTCTAAATCGGCAACCCCAACCACTGCACATTCCTGAATATCTGGATGCGATCGCAATACTTCTTCAATTTCCAGAGCCGAAACTTTATACCCTCCCGTTTTGATGATATCCACACTCATTCGGCCCAGAATGCGGTAGTTGCCATTCTCAACTACGGCAGTATCTCCAGTACGGAACCAGCCATATTGGAAGGCTTTGGCGGTTGCTTGGGGATTTTGCCAATATTCTATAAACACTCCAGGCCCTTTAACTTGAATCTCTCCTGGTGTTCCGGCTGGAACTAACTCCCCGTTCTCATCTACTAATCTCACTTCAACTTCAGGTAGTGGCTTCCCCACATATCCAGACAACCGTTCACCGTGTAAAGGGTTCGATAGCGCCATACCAATTTCAGTCATGCCATAGCGCTCTAGCAGAAAATGGCCACTGATAATTTGCCACTTTTCTAAAACTTGAACTGGTAACGCTGCCGAACCAGAAACCATCAGGCGCATCTTAGTACAGCCTTCTGACATACTTTTTTGGCGTTCCTTAGAGGCAGTTTCCCAAGCAGTAATTAGCTTTACATAAATTGTTGGTACTGCCATAAATAGGGTTAAGTTACCATCACAAATTTGGTTCCAAACTGTTTCTGCATCAAACTTGCTCAACAGATGACACTCCGCGCCAGCCCATAAAGCACAAGTCAGGACGTTAATAATCCCATGAATATGATGTAGTGGCAGGATATGTAAAATGCGATCATTCGATGTCCATTCCCAAGCGGTAATTAAGCTAGTCACTTGCGCTTGAATATTTTGATGGGTTGTAACCACACCTTTGGGTTTACCTGTCGTACCGCTTGTGTACAGAATTAAGGCGCGTCTAGTGATATCGACCTGTGGGAGCAAAGCAATATCAGATGGGAGCGTTTCTGAGGTGAGGATAAATCGCAAATTGTGTGCTTTGGCGAGCGATTCTCCTGCGGAGACGCTGCGCGAACGCAGTATACCCTCAAAATTAGGATGAGCAATAATAATCGATGCTCCAGAATTGGTAATTATATACTCTAATTCTGGTCGCGGGTGGGAAATACACAGAGGTACAGCTATACCACCAGCACGCCAAATTCCCCATTGAGTGGCTACATACTCAAACCCAGGCGGGATCAAAAAGGCAACTCGCTGCTCCTGTAAATCTTCTGTATTCTTAAGAAGACCTGTTGCTATTTGACTGGAAGTGTGCAGCAAATCTTGATAGGTAAATGCTCTATCCGTTGTAGCAATTGCTGTTTTCTCGTTGTGTTCTTCAGCACGAATAATCAATGGGATATTCACGTTTTTTTACCGATTTAAGGTTGATTCAGTCTACTTACAAAAAGCATATAGTAATGCTAAAGGAGATGTAAATTTTACTATTCCACCAATAGTCTGTAACCTGAAAGACGTTACAACCAACGTTGTTTTTTAGCATATACAATACTACCAATTACAATTAATGCCATCACGCAGATCACAGCAGGATAAAACCAAGGTTGTTCTAATTCAGGCATATATTTGAAGTTCATGCCATAGAAACCAGATATAAAAGTAATTGGTAAAAATATGGTTGAGAGGATAGTTAAACGATTAATTCGTTCACCGGTTTTGCTAGCAATATTATCGCGTTGAATTTCCATTAATTCTGACATCCAGGCTCTCAACGCTTGATATTCTTGCCAAAGTTTATCAACGTGATGAACTAATTCTTGATTGAATAGTTCCTTTACTGGTTGGGTGATCCATTGAAAATCTTCGTAATCCATAATAGCCATCAGTGACTTGATGCTTTGAAAATTACGGCGTCCTGAACGAGTCGATTGCCTCATCGTGGCGATTTTTTGGTATGTTAATTCATCACCAGAATTATCTAAAACTTCATCTTCTAAATCATCAAGTTTTCTAGAAATATAGTCAAATACAGTATGGTAATTATTCAAAACCTCTTTAAAAATGAGATAAAAAACATAATCAATTCCTAACGTTTCAATATCTTTAGTTCGTTTTTGCAGATTATTAGCTAAAATACTTAAAACTTTTAATTCAGTAATTTCAAAGGTGATAATAAAATTATTCCCCAGCACAATATTGCCACGAGCAACCTCAAACTCGTGATTTTTTATTTGAGGAGTTAATATTTCATAGCTGTCAAATAAACAATCTTCTACGTCTTCATCAATTCCTACAGGAGAATGGTTGAAAATCATATTAACACGCGATGGATTAAGACCAAAGTGCTTAATAATTTTGGCTGTTCCAGTGCGATCGCGGAAGTGAATACAGCGCAACCAAATATTGCGAGAACTATCAATTTGTTTCAGTACCGTATCGACATGATTACTGTTGAATAATTCCAGGTTGTCTGGAGAAAAAGTGAGAAGAGTTAGCATATAGGCATCCTAATTGAGTCGTGGTAAAACACTATGACTCATGTTGAGCGATAATTTATTAGTCTACAAGGACACATAAAATGTCAAAGCTTACGGTTTATGACGGTGAATAGACATATTGCAATGCGCTTGGTGTTAGTAATATTTTACCCCGAAAGATCCCCCCAATCCCCCTTAAAAAAGGGAGAACCGAATCAAAATTCTCCTTTTTAAGGAAGATTTAGGGGGATCTAAAACGTTTTGCTACCGACCAGAGGACTTTTAAAATATCCTCTTAAAATGGTATTACTGTATTGAGTCATAGCTCAATTTTTTTCTCTTTTTCCAGATTTAGGGCGGGTAGCTTTCACTGATGCTGAATTATTTTGTAGAATTGCAATTTCTCTTTGTGCATCTTGATAACTATCTTTTTCTCCTTGTTGTTGGAATAGTTTTGCAGCTTTTCTGAAATCTGCGATCGCTCCTTGTTTATTTTTCTGCTTAGTGCGAATCACGCCCCGGTTATAGTAGGCTAAGGCATTGTTAGCATTAATTGCGATCGCTCGTGAATAATCTTGATTTGCAGCTTTTTTATTTCCCAGTTCGAGATAGGCGTTACCACGGTTGTTATAAGCTGCTAAATTATTAGAATCTAGTTTCAGCGCTTCGGTGTAATCTTCAATAGCGGCTTTATAATCTCCGAAAGAAAAGCGGTGAATACCTCTGTGGATGTAAGCCGCAGTAAATTTAGGATCAATCTGTAAAATAGCGTTGTAATCTTCAGTAGCTTCGAGGTTATCTCCCAAATCGCTGTAAACATCACCACGATTAAGATAGGCTTCTATGTATTTAGGATTGATGTTAATTGCGTCTGTATAATCTTTCAGCGCTGCATATTTTTGCTTATTAATAGATTGAGTTAAACCTCTTTGATAATAAGCTTTAGCATCGCTAGGATTAATCTTAATTACTGTATCAAAATCTTGGATTGCTTCAAGTCTTTGTCTGAGACGACGGTGAAGAATCCCTCGCTGCAAGTAGGCTTCGCTATACTGAGGCTTGAGAGCGATCGCTTTGTTAAAATCTCCAATTGCTCCTTTATTATCCTTCAGTTGAGTACGGGCTAACCCCCGGCCATAGTAAGCATAAGCATCCTGAGAATTTAACTTAATCGCTTGGGTATAGTCTGCGATCGCTTCTTTGTACTTGCCTAATTCAGAGAAAGCAAATCCTCGATCAAAATAAGCATTAGCATCTTGAGGATTGAGTAAAATAGCTTGGCTAGAATCTGCTTGTGCTTGCTCGTAGTCTCCTAATCGATAATAAGCATCGCCTCGCCTATTATAAGCCAGAGCATTTTTTGGATCTAATTCAATCGCCTGATTTAAATCTTCAACTGCTCCTTCATAGTTTCCTGCCTCATATTTATTTACTCCCTCTTGGTATAATGTCTGTTGAGCATTTATTAGAGGTTTTAGCAACCTCAATTGCCATGCTCCAACACCAAGTGTGATACACCCAGCTACCCCAGCCAAAACTACTAATAATTTTTTCTGATGCTGTTTTTGCTGATCGCGATCAACATTTGTTATCTTTTTCAGGTCGTCTAAAACTTCGGTAGCATACTGATAGCGTTTACGATAGTCAAAACGCACCATTCTATTAATAATTATTGCTAATTTTCTGTTAATTCTTAGGTTTTTGTTATACCAAACGATTTCATCTGTCAGCCGATTTTTCTGACTTCGCAAATTAGAGATTTCGTTTCCAGATAAACCTAGAAGTGCTGTGATCGCAACCATACCTAAAGCATATATATCGCTGTTGTATTTGAGATTGCCGTTAACTTGTTCTATCGGCATATATTCCAGATTGTCAACGGTATTAGCGATGGCTCCATTAAAAGTGCCAAAGTTAACCAAAACTAACTTTTTGTCTGATTCACGGCGAATAATATTTGCTGGTTTAATATCCCGATGAATCACGCCATCGCTATGTACAATCACCAAAATTTCTAATATCTCTGATAAAAGACTAATTACTTGGTCTTCACTCAGAGGTTGCCCTTGGATAATTTCGTTAGTTAAAGGATTGCCGGGTATGAATTCTTGGACTATATAGAATTCTTCATTCTCTTCAAAATAAGCAATTAGCTTTTGAATTTTCTCGTGTTTTTGTCCTAGTTTTTCTAAAGTTGCAGCAAGACTCGCAACCAAGCGCCGTAAGATTGTTAAATTTTCAGGATTGCTACTAGCAGGACGTAACTGCTTTACTATAAATTGGCTGCTAGGAAGATTAACATCTTCAGCTAAATACGTTTTTCCCTTTTCACTATCATTGAGAATTTTTAGTATTTGATAATGTCCATTTAGTAAATGACTATTCATTAATATAAATATAGTATTATAAATTGTTTGATTATAGCTTAGGTGTTATTACTGTTGAGCTTTAGATATAAAGATTTATTTATTTTAAAGAATATCACCGCATCGCAGAATAATATCATGTCCGGCTAAAGACTTATCATTTAGAGCGCAGGGGGCAAGGGGAAAGAGGCTTTTGGGATTTTTGCACAGATACGGTAATCATAAGTGATTCACCGGACTTGATATAAAAGGGTGGTATCAGCCAAAAGCCGCTCAAAAAACTTAATTTAGTTTGGTGTGGTAGAAGCTGGATTCCAGAAATAGTAGCCATGATGGAACAATGGCATCCCAAGGATGGACTGTATATCGCATTGTCAGTCGAAACAATCGCATTGTCAGTCGAAACAATCGCATTGTCAGTCAAAACAATGGCATTGTCAGCCGAAACAATGGCATTGTCAGCCGAAACAATGGCATTGTCAGTCAAAACAATGGCATTGTCAGCCGAAACAATCGCATTGTCAGCCGATGTATCAATAATGCAAGCAGAAAATAGTTATTCTCTCCTGTGGATAGAAGGAGTTAGAGCCAGGTTTTACGCTGGCACGACAAATTTCTCACTACCAGCCAGTCCAAAAGCAGCATGAATGACTTGCAAAGCTTTAACGCCTTGCTCTTGTGCCACGACACAACTAATTTTAATTTCTGAGGTGGCAATCATTTGAATATTAATTTGATGTTGGGCTAGCGCTTCAAACATTTTAGCGGCAACACCTGGTTGTCCCACCATACCTGCACCTACAATACTTACTTTAGCGATCGCACTATCTAAAACAACTTCACCCCATCCTAATTCTGCTGCTATTTGGGTAAGCATTTCTTTTGCACTCTCCCCGTCTATTCGCGAGACTGTAAAGGCTATATCTCGTCTGGGAACACCATCAATCACCCGACAGCGTTGAGATTGGATAATCATATCAACGCTAATATTATGTTGCGCTAACAGTCCAAACAATTTCGCCGCCATCCCCGGCCGATCTGGTAATTGGCGAATAGCAAGACGCGCTTGGTTCAAATCGAGAGCTACACCACGAACGGGAGAAGTGGGGAGTGGGGAGGATAAAAAAATTAATTTATTTTCCCCAGCTTCCTCTGCTACACCTGCCACCACGGCGCTACCGAACCGGAAACCAAAGCTCCGCACAGGGAGAGGCCTCCGGGCCCGCGGCCGCCGCAGGACAGTACGAGAAAGGCGGAAGGCCAACCGGCAACCGGCAATAGGCAATAGGCAATGAGCAATTGGCAATAAAGACGATTCACTTATTCAAACCTCAGCATGCCAACGGCAAAGACACCTGACAAGTAAACCGCATGAAAGAACAGGTGAACAAGTAAACAAG
>NZ_CAXTNE010000181.1:2920-9947 GCF_964245445.1 uncultured Nostoc sp. | reverse complement strand
CCCCTGCTTCCTCTGCTCCCCCTGCTCCCCCTGCTCCCTGCTCCCCTGCCTCTATCTCAAAAGCACTTTGGAGTGCGTTGACGGCGCGATCGCATTCGGCTGCATTGACTACGCAACTTACTTTCACTTCGCTGGTGGAAATCATCTGGATGTTCACGCCTGCTTCTGCTAGGGTAGCGAACATCTTCGCAGCTACACCGGGACGCCCAATCATTCCCGCGCCTGCGATACTGACTTTGGCAATCTTATGTTCTACCATTACCTCGGCTTCGTCAGATTTGGGATTAGATGGACTCCTCAGTGATGGCGCGATCGCTGCTGTTACTGCTTCTGCCCGTTTTAATATTGGTGTTGTAACAGTAAAAGCAATGTCATTACTGTTACCTTCATGAATTGACTGAATAATCAAATCTACGTCTACTTTTTGCCGAGAAATTTCGCCAAATAGCCTTGCTGCTATGCCTGGTTTATCAGGTACGCGCAACAAAGCCACCTTTGCTTGGTTGGTGTCAAATTCTACAGCATCCACGGGACGGGCAATTTCTAGATTGATTAGCGATCGCCCTTGGGGTTTGGCTGATGTTACCCAAGTACCGGGGGCATCCGTCCAGCTAGACCTAACTACTAGGGGAACACCATAGTTGCGAGCAATTTCTACAGCACGGGGATGCAGCACTTTTGCCCCCAAGCTAGCTAGTTCCAACATTTCATTGCAGGTGATGTCATCCATCAACTGGGCTTCGGCAACTAAGCGGGGATCTGTAGTTAAAATCCCTGGAACGTCTGTATAAATTTCACAAAAATTTGCTTGTAATGCGGCTGCGATCGCCACCGCCGATGTGTCAGAACCACCACGCCCCAAAGTTGTAATTTCCATTTCTCCGGCGTTGGATGTACCTTGAAAGCCTGCTACTACAACTACTTTACCTGCATTTATGTGGCGAGTTAGGCGAGTAGTTTCAATATGCAAAATCCGAGCGCGGCTGTGTTCGGCTTCGGTAACAATTCCTACCTGAGCGCCAGTCATGGAAATTGCGGGTTGTCCGAGTTCCTGCAAAGCCATACTAAGTAAGGCGATGGTGACTTGTTCTCCAGTGGAAAGTAGCATATCCATTTCCCGGCGGTTTGGATTTAGAGAAATTTCATTAGCTAGTTTGACGAGTCCATCGGTGGTTTTGCCCATTGCCGAAACCACTACTACAAGAGAGTTTCCAGCTTTAACAGTTTTGTAAACTCGTTGTGCAACAGCTTGAATACGTTCGACTGAACCGACAGATGTACCACCGTATTTCTGAACTATGAGCGCCATAACTTTTATACAATCAATTGTGTCTGTTTTGCTCAATGCCTCCGCCGGGTTAGGAAGCCTTGAAGATATTAATAGATATTTAGTTTACTAAAGATTGTGTAGCATACCCAATCATAAGTTGATTATTCAAAAACTACATCTTTGTAAAGTGCTGCTATTGTTTCCTTAAAATCCACGCTGTTGAGTCGAAATGATTTATCTTCTGCTGTGTAAGATTGTAAAACCCAAAGCCTCTGCTCATTGCGTCGAAAACACTCGAATCGCTGACGTTTTGTATTAATTAAAACATACTCTTGCAGACTTTCCAGGGTTTGATAATCGGCGAATTTGTCGCCCCAGTCTAAGGCTTCAATAAAATTAGATAAAACTTCGACAATTAAACAGGAAAATCTTTTATAAGCTGGCGTTTCTTGATCGCGTTGGTCGCAAGTAACCATAACATCGGGATAATAAAAGCGATTTAGAGATTCAATTTGGGCTTTCATGTTAGCGATATAAACACGACAACCAGAGCCGCGCACATGATTACGGAGGAGAGATGCCAGGTTAAGAGAAATAGTAACGTGTGCGTCAAGCGCTCCAGCCATTACGTAGATATAGCCGTCGATGTATTCATGTTTGACAAGGTTTTCTTTGCCAAATCAAACTTAGCAGCAGCTTTTTACAGAGGCGTTAGTCCCGCTAACTGGCTATCAAACTGAGTTAAACGCGGTACACCCCCAACTTCAAAATGTCGCCAACGACTGTGAAATGGAATTTCTAGATCCGGGTACTCGCAGCGCATGACTTCAATTGTATAATCTGCTACTTTCGCCAACTGCGTTAAAGCGACACATTCTGTACGGGTAAAGTAGGCATCAGCGCGATCGCCTCCTTCTTGACGGGTCGAAAGATACTATTTTATCAGGGTCAGCCCAACTAGGATGAGGTCCGATATGCTCTACTGGGGATGTATTCCTCAAATCCGCTCGATGATCAGACTGCAAAGCACCGCTAGCCACTGCTAGAGCGCGATAAATCGCATAACTGCCAGAATGAGTGCCAATCACATTGCGATGTACCTGTTTAGTTAGCGTGGCAATGATCGGCCCGCGTTCCATAGGGTTGGCTGCTCCCCATTGAATGGGGATTGGTTTAGGACCAAAGCTACTAGGATGAGAAGTAAGAACAATATGCCTGGAAACGTCGTTTTGCTTTGGCATAGTCATTATTTTTTTGGGGATATTTTTATAAGCTATTAGTCACTAAGTATTTGTCAACTACCTATAGTCAGTTTTTATTTTTATAACTCTAAATATCGAGTGTGGTATTAGTCGTATGCTGAATACAATAAATTACACAGAAAATTCATAATTAGCAATAAAATACCGCAAATTTAAAGATGGCTTTAAAAATCATTTAATGGATATATTTTGTGAGAAAGTTAATACAAACGTATATTCACTGATCTTAAATTCATGGATTCTTTACCTATCAATTCCTTACTTGAAGAGTTGAAAAACCCAGATGCCACAGTCCGCGAAAAAGCAACCAGAAAAATCTGGCGGATTTGGTTTCAGCAAAAGGGAATTTATGGGCTGGAAATAATTGATCGCAGTCAAAAGTTACTTGATGCAGGTGAAATTACAGAAGCCGAAACAGCCCTGACAGCACTAATAAAAGACCAGCCAGATTTTGCCGAAGCTTGGAATCGACGTGCTTTTCTGTATTACAGTATTGGAGATTATCAAAAATCTCTGGCAGATTGTCAGATAGTTGTGCAGATAAATCCAATACATTTTGGGGCGCTTCACGGTATGGGTTTGTGTTATGCAGCACTAGGAGAGTATAGTGAAGCCATCAAAGCTTTTAAAGCTGCTTTAGAAATTCAGCCCTATTCGCTAGTGAATCAAAAGTTGATTCTAGAATGTACATTTAGATTCAGTTACAGCGGCAAATAGAAGAGAATATCATCCTGTTTTATGAATCCGTCATCACCCTTATCAACAGCAGTTCATCGCCTTAGTCGCCGCAATTTTATTCAATACGCTTCTATCTGGATTGATAGTAGCTTCATTGCTGGTTGTAGTAACAGTAACCAACCATCAACTAGCAATTCTCAGTTTGATAAAGTTACATTTGGCACAAATTGGATAGCACAAGCAGAACACGGCGGATTTTACCAGGCGATGTCTACGAAGGGCTGCGCCTACGCCACTGATATTTATAAAGACTATGGTTTAGATGTAAGTATCAAAATGGGTGGCCCGCAGGTTCCCAGTGGTACTCAATTGTTGATAGGGGGATGCGGTAGATTTCTTCATGGGTTATGGCATAGATACCGTGAATGCCATAGCACAAGGTATTCCCAAAATCACAGTCGCAGCAATTTTCCAGAAAGACCCCTGGTGTCTTATTGCACATCCCAACCCAGCAATTAAAACCCTTGCAGACCTCAAAGGCAAACCAATTTATGTCTCTACTTCTGCTAATATTACCTACTGGCCTTTACTCGAAGCAAAGTATGGTTTTACCAACAATCAAAAGCGCCCTTACAACTTTAATCCTGCTCTTTTTCTGATTGACAAAAACTCAGCCCAACAAGGCTATATTATATCTGAACCCTTTGCTATTGAGAAGCAGGGTGGTTTTCAGCCAGTAGTATTTTTATTAGCAGATTATGGTTATCAACCCTATGCAACCACTATTGAAACAAAAAAAGAACTAGTAGAAAAGAATCCTGAATTAGTGCAGCGATTTGTTGATGCCTCAATTAAAGGTTGGTATAGCTACTTAGAAAATTCTCAACCAGGGAATCAATTAATTAAAAAAGATAATCTAGAAATGACGGATGAGCAACTTGTCTATAGCATTCAAAAGCTAAAACAATATGGAATTATCCTTTCTGATGCAGTAGAAAAACAAGGTGTTGGGGCGATGAGTGATGCAAGGTGGAAATCACTCTTTAACAGTATGGTTGGATTGTCGCCTTTTTCCCTATCGTATCCAACACTACACTAGGACTCAACAGTGTTAACCGGAACTTGCTCAACCTATTTCAACTTTACAAAGCTTCTCGCTGGCAAACTCTGCTGTATCTCCGTTTACCTAGCGCCATGCCCTATTTCTTAGGTGGTTTAAAAATTAGCGGTGGTTTAACATTAATTGGCGCAGTTGTAGCCGAATTTGTCGCCGTACTGGTGGGGCAAAATCTGGCATTGCTTACCGGATTTTAATCTCCAGCTACAACTTACAAATTCCTCGGATGTTTGCAGCATTATTTCTCACAACTGGGTTGGGTGTATTAATTTTTGTCAGCTTGAGTGCCCTATCTGACTTTATATTAAGTAAGTGGCATGAAAGTGCAGTGAAACAAGAAAACTAGGATTTTAAAACGCAGAGGAACGCAAAGGTTTACGCAGAGGAACGCAGAGGAGTTAATTCTCTGCGAACCTTTGCGCTTCCCTCAGCGTCCCTCTGCGTTAAAAAAAGGATATAATACCAAGTTGCCAAAGTTAGTCTTGTTTGTAACTAAGGTGGCTCTTGGACTGACTTCCGAGCAAATAATACGATCAAAGACAACTTGGTATAAGCTATGACGATATTGGATGCCCTAATTAATTCTCTAGAAGGCATAGAAACCATCACCGACTCCGCCCAAGTCGCAAAATTATCGCAGGATTATCACACCTTTAGCCCGGTGCTTGTGCCGAAACTAGAGGGAAAAGTCGGGGATATCGTAGTGCGTCCCGCTAATGAAGCCGAGGTTTTAAAAGTTGCAGCCGCCTGTGCGAAACACCTATTATTGAAGATGGCGGCAGAAAAGTTATTGATCCTGAGCAGTTAAAATTTAAGGAAATAGTTGACCCATATCGGTTGATGAATCCCGGTAAAAGTAAGGTTCTTCAATTGCAAATTCAAAATTAGCAAACTACAAAAAACACATATCAGAACTTTTTCTGTATATTTGTGTAACTTGTTTTCAAAAAACTAGCTGTTAGACGTTTATAATTTGTGGTTTGATTTTAAGAGCCGTGGGGATAACCCAAAATCCACCATTCCAAAATCGCTCATGATTGAAATTGACGGTTCCTACGGAGAGGGAGGCGGACAAGTTCTTCGCACTTCCTTAAGTCTAGCGGCCATCACTGGCGAACCCATACGAATTTCAGGCATTCGCGCTGGACGCAAAAAGCCAGGATTAGCAGCACAACACTTAACAGCAGTTCGGGCTGCGGCGAGAATTTGTAATGCCCAACTACAGGGTGATGCTTTGGGTTCAATGCTGCTGGAATTCATCCCAGGTAGTGCTGTGCAAGCTGGAACTTATACTTTTGATGTTAGTAAAGCACAACTTGGTGGTTCTGCGGGTGCGATCGCTCTAGTTTTACAGACAATACTCTTACCTTTGGCACTAGCATCTGGCAATTCCCAGATAACATTAAAGGGTGGAACTCATGTAAACTTTAGCCCGACAGTGACGTACATAGAGCAAGTTTATCTACCGATATTGCAACGCATGGGTGTAGAAGCCCAAGTCAAGTTAGGCGCTTGGGGGTGGTTTCCCAAAGGTGGCGGAGAGGTACAGTTGCAGGTGAGTGGCGGTGGTAAACTCAACGGGATCAACTTGCTAGAACGGGGAAATTTACAACAGGTGCGAGGGCTAGCAGTGGTAACAGAATTGCCTTCGCATATTCCCCAACGGATGGCGAATCGTGCCGAGAGTTTGTTACGAGAAGCCCATTTGAAAGTTGCTGTACACGCTTTGCGAGAAAGAGGTGTGGCACCTGGGGCGGGTATTTTTTTAACTGCTGAGTATCAGAACAGTTTGACCGGCTTTGGTGGATTTGGGCGTTTGCGGTTGTCGGCGGAAACAGTTGCAGAAATTGCTTGTCAGCAACTGCTTGAGTTTCATAAAACCGGCGCAGCAGTTGATGAACATTTAGCAGATCAGTTATTATTGCCAGCTGCTTTAGCGTCACAGGAAAGTCATTACCGGGTGGCTGAGGTGAGTAGGCATTTGACGACGAATGCGGCGGTAATTGAACAATTTGGGTTGGCGCAGATTAGGGTAAATGAAGCTGAAAAAATAGTGTCAGTAAAACGCAAACATGAAACATAAGTCAATATACGAGGTTAAGTGAAATACATTACCGTACTAACACTTTGCCTGTATGGCTGATGAAAAAATCATGCGTGGGTGTACAGCTACATAAAAAATTGCCTCACTTCTAAGGGTTGAAATGAGGCATAGGAGCTTTTATTAGCGGAGAAGAAAACTTTTGATACTTTTTCTAGAAGCATTTGCAATCAATTCCTTAAAAGCCACACTTGTTGCAATAACAAGCGACTAGCAAATTTTCAAGGCAACTGCAAGTAGGGTTAAGACTGAGTTCAGTCGTTCCTGATACTTCCTATTTATTTAAATATCGAACATAGCCTTTAAATTTACTTCTACTAAAGGCATATATTTAGTTTAAGTCAGTTTGCGATCGCAAATACAAGGGACTGGGAATTGAATATGGGGCACTTCTACTGAGCATTGCCGTAAAGCCTGCGGCATAGCTACGCTTAGGGCGCAGCCTCTCGTAGAAAAGTATCGAGCATTAGACATAGAGATATTTTTTATTGCCTGTGGTTATGCCTAATGGAGTATAGGACTCTTGCATCTAGTAAAGTATGGTCTTAAATCAGTATTAGAGCTTAGTTGATGAACCTCTGAGCTTAGTTGATGAACCT
>NZ_CAXTNE010000181.1:0-2820 GCF_964245445.1 uncultured Nostoc sp. | reverse complement strand
TGAGCTTAGTTGATGAACCTTTGAGCTTCGTCAACGAGTTATTAATAGACGATCGCACCTATTCAAATTGTCTGCAACTACATCTAAACTAAAGTTTTCAGACAATAGACGAGACGTTCTGCTGGGATTAAATTCTCGCTTTCTATTTCTACTTTATGATGAAAGCGATCGCAGCAGAACTCCATTACGTTCCCTATGCCGTGGGTTTGTGGTATATGGTTGGCTGTAAGCTAGAAACCTGAGGACAAGACAGACATAAACCCGTCAAGCCGCATTTATTCCAACAATAAGCAACTGACAAATTTATAAGGCGACTGCAAGTAACGTTGAGACGAAATTCAGTCGTTATTGATACTTACTATTTACTTGATATAACTGCACAGCATTGAAGTTACTGTAAGAAAACATGGTAATAAATTTATTAGTGACACTTATGGGATTGGAACAAAACCGTGATTGATGAACAAGAAATAGAAAAATTGTGGCAAGCTTTCAAGGTATTAGACGTAGACGGCAACGGATCTATCTCAACCGACGAACTGGGGGAGGTAATGCGATCGCTAGGACAAAATCCCACGGAAACGGGGCTGCGTGACTTAATCAAAGAGATTGATGTTGACTTGTCAGGCACTATCAACTTTGAAGAGTTTAAAACGCTGATGATAGCTAAGGTAGGCGATCGCCAAAGCCGCCTCAAGTTAGCCTTTAGTGCCTTTGATGAGAATGGTAGCGGTCAGATTACTGCCGTAGAATTGCGGACAGTGATGAGTCAATTTGGACTGACAGACGCTGAGTTGAAAGAGATGTTACAGGAAGTAGATCATGATGGCGATGCCTCAATAGACTTTGATGAATTCTGTCAGCTAGTACCGGACGAGTCAGAGAGCAAAACTGGCTATAAAGACTCACCAATTTCTCTTGACAGTTCGCTCAAAACAGTTACCACTAACGATACAGCAGTTGTTGCCACCACACAGCCTACTTTACAAGAAGCAACCAGCAACACGACTCCAGAATTAGCACAGCTAAGAGAACAGTTAGCGCAACACCCAAACTCACCGAATCAGAAAAAAAGCGGAACCTCCCGCTTACAAATGCAGATTGGTCTGTTTCGTCTAATTCAAGGAGCAGCTTACCGTAGCTTCCGTGAAAGTTTCTCCGCTAACCATGAAACTCACTTGCGCGTCAAAAATCTGCCATACAGAATTACTGACTTTGTGGAATTTGTCAAGCAGGCGATCGCGCTTTACAAAGGATTAGGTGTGGTGTCCGAGGCTTGCTACCCCGTGCTGGATGCAGTGGTTGAATCGATTGCCGATGAATATGCTCGATTACAGGAGCGCATCAAAGACTGGAAAACAGTGGCAAAGACACCAGAAATGTTGGCAGAGGAGAAAGCGATTTTAGAGGCGCGGAGTAAATTTGCCAATGTCAAAGAAAAGTTTGCTGCCGGAGTCGAGTTTGCAATTACCATCAAAAAGAAAAGTCTCAGCTTAGGTGACATCGTGGAAGGTGTGCTGGCCATTAACGAGCTTAATCGGCTCAGAGGAATAGAAATGAATGAAGAAATGGCACCACCACCACCTAAATCTGAGGGAAATCCTAAGGACTATTTATTGAAGTGGAACCGCGTTATCCTTTCGCAGGCAACCGAGGAAGTAGATGGTGCAATGATGCCAGTGGCATACTGGTATGAAGATTTCATGCCGAAGTTGTTAGCAGCATTTAGTGTCTCTACGGCAGCAAATATCCCAAGCAACACCGTACCTGATGAGGCAGCTTTGAATGAGTGGTATGACTGCACAAAAAAATCAGGAGAATTTAACCGCTACGGAGCGGATGTTGCCGAAAACTTTCTCCATTGCACTCCCAAACAGAAACTGATACTCAAACAAGCATGGCGGTTAACACATCACTACCTGAATGGAGTTCAGAAACGGCGTGAACGGCTAGAATTTGGGCGAGAATCAGGCGCACTCTCGCAGTATGTAGCATTCATTGATGTCTATCTAAATCGGACTGAGGTGAAGGATTCCCAAATGCGCGTCAGCTTCCCGTATTATATCGGCCCGGCAGTGTGGCGGTTCTTCCACACCACGGCTGAAATCGTGTGTACCAAAACCGACGTACAGCAAAAAGCCGCAGTAGCAATCTTCAAGGACTTCTTCCAACTGTTTGCCACTATGTACCCCTGTCCCTATTGCCGCCATCACCTGAATATGTACGTTGTGCAGAATAAGGAGATGGATATGTATCCCGTGGAGTACCTTGTGCTTGGGCGCGATCCTAACCTTACTGACTTTGAAGTGTCACTGGAGGCGAAGTTATCTACCGTAGTGGATGGTTCATCTCTGCGTTTATTCTTCTGGAAGCTACATAACACCGTTTCTTCTTCGATTGCGCGATCGGAAGAGTGGTATCACAAGGATGAGAAGGCATTTTACACCACCCGTTTTTGGCCCAGCCTTGACTCGGAGCTAGCAAGAGCGAATGCCCTCAAATATACCAGCATCGAAACTGCTCGCATCTACAATATTTATGGAATGCTCAAGCCTTTAGCACGCCTCACAGGAGTGAAAACCCAATTGCCAAAGCTGTTGCAAAAGGGCGATGAGAATAGTCTCAAAGAAGCATGTATAGTTGCACAGAACCACATTAAGGATTTGGAGGAAGCTGTCATCCGTGGAGAGTTTCTGCAAGAGACATACTACTTTGAGCCTGAACTTGCCGATAAAGCTCCCCTCTTCACCCCTGAAGAAGAAGAGTTTGCCCGAACCAGCATGTTTACAGAAACCATTTAAATATTAGAATGCTTTACAC
>NZ_CAXTNE010000180.1:0-16778 GCF_964245445.1 uncultured Nostoc sp. | reverse complement strand
ATTTTTAGCGATCGCTGGTTTTTGATCCTACCTCACCAAATCGCGTTGCTCCCTCTAGCGACTACCTTTTGGCTACCAGAGCCTTAAACCATTTAATTATCAAATTATTAAGAATATTTTGCCTATTTGAATGGAAGTCAGAAAAAAGATATATACAACAGATAAATGAAAGCGAATCCAGACTAATAATTTATTGGCAAATCACTACTGACCCAAATAATTTACCAAAAAATCAGACATGGTATGTAAAAACAGATTGAAAAAGTGACATTGATTTTGTTTCATATTCAAACTTGTCTCTAACTGTATCTAGAACAGTCAATTTTGATTCAGTCACAAAATCATCGTCCCAATCAATTGATTCAGTTTCATTAGACCTCTTGCACAAATGCAAAATTCGCCCACCCTGCGGGAGCTTGCTACATCCCCCAACCTCTTCTTCCAATTTTGGGAGAAGGGGAGCTAATTTCAAAGTCCCTCTCCTAAGCTTGGGAGAGGGATTTAAGGTGAAAGCTCATTGATTCATGCAAGAAGTCTATTATCAAGTATCAATCCTGTGTCCAAACCCAAGGTGCATATCTACTCATTTCGAGCTATTCTGTACCAATTATGACATCCGACGCTTTAATTACAGCGATCGCTTGTTTTCCCTCTTGAAGTTGGAGATGCTCTACTGACTCTTTGGTAATAATTGCAGTTATTTCCACCCCAGGCACAATTTCTAATATGACCTCAGAGTTGACTGCTCCTGTGTGAATCTCCTTAATAGTTCCTTTTAAGGAATTACGAGCGCTAACTTCCATACTTTAATCCTCCTTAGTTATAGAATAATTCTGAACTAGATTATAGTAACAATTATCAGATTGTTGGATTATCCTCATTTAGTGAGATGTTATCTTCTGCCTTATAGAAGAACTTAGATATCAGACTGGTATTAGAAGATGCTGAAAAAGTCGATAGTGGAATAGTAAAATGGACAGTTAAAGCTTGGCAGAACATTCATTCAAAACTGTTTTTAGTAATGTGTCTACTTAATTATTTTGGTGCATTCTGATAATTATTGGTACATAAGCTAATCGTAATTCATTTTTATAGAATGATTTACTCGTAGTAAGGGCTATACAATTGATTGCCTCTGCCAACAATCATTTTCCGATCGCTACAATTTTGATTCAGTTTATCCAAGATTTTAAACTTGTATCTTTTGCTTTGGATCTACCAATTTTTTCTTGAGTGCTAAACCCATAGCCGTAGCTAGTAATAGTCCCCAAACATAGTTGGGTTCGGGTACTGATTTGGTGGGGCTAGTAAAGCCATACTTATGCAAAATTTGCTGTCCTTTCTCTGACAAAATATAATCTGCTAGTTTCTGTGCGTTCGGGTCAGCATTTTTGATAACTGTTAAACCGAATGGTGCTGCAACAGACAAATAATCTGGTAGCCCAACTACTTGCAAGCTCGGATCAATTTTTTGCGATGCGATCGCGCCAGTATAGTAACTTAAGAAAACATCTGCTTGCTGAGTTTTGTCAAGAAAATATACTAAGCTGTCCTGTCCTGATGGGACTATTGGGGAATTCGTTCCACCTGTTAATTGCAAGGCCTTACTATTGAGCGTATCAAAACTACCAGGGTTTTTTGAATTAGCTTGAGTAAATATCTGTTGAGTGTAGTCTCCAAGAGGATCTAATATAGGTGTTGCAATTCCCAACTTGATATTGGGATTTAGTAAGTAATCTAACACCTGATTTGGTGTAATTTTTGCCTGGGAATACTTTGATGAAAACACCGCTACAATCTGGTTTTGAGTAAATTCCACTGGCTGACTGCTCAACCCCTTAATGTAAAGTTTTTGGGGATTTCCAATATCTGCACTAGCAAAGACATCAGCAGTAGGTTGTCCCAGTTGGAGTTCTGTTTCTATTGCTTGCTCTCTAATCCCTGATGGCCCAAATACTGTATTCGTTCCTATTCCTGTTTCTTGGGTGAAGTCTTGGCTGACTTCCGTTAGTGCATTTCTTAAACTACCTGCTCCATATAAGTTGAGATTAGCTGCAAAAGCTTGATTTGGTATCAGAACACTAAAGGCACAAGCTGCCAAAGAACCTATCAAAAAATATTTTTTCATCTGTTCGCTAAAATCTTCAAGTTTTTGGGTATTTTATCCTCAAAGCTAACATTACCAACTTAGTTGGAACAATGTCAATTACTTTATATAGACAAATATTGGCTTTGTTACTTACAATGCGGTTCGGTTAAGAAAGTTATCAGTTGAGGCAAGCAGTTATTGAGAAAAAATTATTGCTCAATAACTCTTTTCTTCCCCTGCCTCAACAGCTTATCCAAACCCTATTGGGCTTTGTTAATTATTGAAGACATGGTGGGCGTAAAACTTGCTTTTCACCTGTCATACTCAATAGATTTACAAATGTCTCCAGAAGTTATTGCTGATATTATTGAGATTGACAACCTTAGTCTCTATATCAGAAATATTTTGGTTTCAAAGGAGAAGGAGGAGCAGATAATATGACGATATTTGTCACATTACTAACGTAACGACCTCCAGCTTTGTCACCTGGAACTACTAAACGAGCAAATCCTTCGTCTGTTAAAGGCACGACTTTACCATCATTACCTTTTTTTGCAAATGCAACTAGCACTGTTTTTCCTTCAAAGTTAGGTTGAATTTCACCAATAGCTACGACTGCACCATAGCAATCTGTGGCGTCAACTAGAACATATTGCCTCAGAAAAGAGTTTTTGGAATTCACCCCAGAATTCCCAGGTTTTAGACCACCTCCGGCTTTCGGATTATTAATCAATTCCCATAGGGGGACTCCATAGTATGTTTCTGTTCGTGGCCCTGAGCCGGTTTGGAAGCTTACAGTAATTTCAGTAACTAATGCTGGATTTTGTTTTTTTAAAGTATCTTGTAAATTTCGCAGTTTTTGCAAGTTATAAGTGGCTGGATTATTGAGTTCTCCACCCAAGCGAAAACTTTGCGAAGAACCTCCAAGACACTTATTTTTATCCCAGAGAGAAGGTATTTTTTCTTCTTGCTCCGAGGGAAGGCCACTTCTTGAATCAGCTAAAGTGGGCTGCCATAAGACCAGTATCGATAGTATTAAAGACGCAATGGGTATCGTGCGGGTAAAACGCATAAAACATTTCTCCGTTTACTATTGAATATTGAAAAAACTAGATTGTTTTGCTCAAAGCTATTTGCTCACCAAAAATTAGTATCGTTATCGCCAAAATTGAGCAATTTGACAATAGATTCTGTTAGACGAAAATAAAAACGGTTCTATCGTTAAACTTTCAACTCCTTGCCAGACACTACTAAATAGCTAGTTTTTAATATGAGTTATTAAAAACTAGTAAATCCTGACGCCAAAGTTAGTCGCAAACCTCTTGTTAGATTTGCGTTTTTCCAAATGGATAAGTGTATCTGTGTAATCTAATGAAGATAATACCAACTTATTGAGTAAAATACCAACCAATATAGTAATCAAATACGAACAAAATTAATTTTTATTTCTTTTTAAAATAGTTCAGCTTAATATTGTATAGAAACTAAGCTGTCGTTATTTACCTTATAAATAGGTAACTATCAAGTTAATAAACTCTTTATAAGGAACGTGGATTAAATAAAATGCAAAACTTCATCCTGTATCTAGCTTCCCTCTCCAACATATCGGAGAGGGATTGAGGGTGAGGTAAGCTAGGGACATAAATTGTATGTTATTTAATTCTTATTCCTAAGTGAGACTCACCTGTAAATTGGAAAACTGTCCGAGTTATGGAGAAGGGTTGTAGTTGTCCTGACACTATAGTTGAAGCAAAACCATACAGCAACTAAACTATTCCGTGTATACAACCAATAGACCAAATAAATGCTACAATTACTAGTGCGGTGAATAGAGCGATAAATGGCTATATCGCTCTATTTCATCAACTGCTTAAGAGCTTCGTAAAACGCCCACTTACTTCCATTCTAAGTCTTGCCTAAGCGCTGTTCTTTCTGGCTCAACTCCTACGTTTTGACAACTGCAATCTTAAGTATCAAACTAAATATCAAAATGCACTACTCTGCCATCGTCATTTTGACTGCAATATCGCATGGCTTACCAAAGTACGGTGAACTTGTCACTAAAATATTTACACCGGTGCTAGCATAATCCTTTATATTTTCGGAGGTAATACCACCAGCTGCTGCTAGTTTTAAGTTTGGATATTGCTGCTTCAACTTCAAAACTAGAGTCTCAAGGTCTGGTAGGGGAATTTTATCAAACTGAATTAAATCTACACCTGCTTGAGCAGCCATCCAAGCATCTTTTGCTGTATCTACTTCAACGCAAATATGTTGTTCTGGAAACTGTCGTCGCAGTTCATTCATGCGCTCAATTAGCCCAATTATACCTCCCAGGAATATCAGGTGTTGGTTAAAAATCAGAACTGTTTCAGATAATCCTAAGCGATGAAAAAAGCCCCCGCCAGCTAGAACTGCTTTGATGGAAAGCGCTCTAGTACCTGGAAAACATTTACGAGTAGTCACAATAGAAACAGACTGATTTACTGTTTTGGCAGTATCTACTAATACTCTTGTACGCGAAGCAATGCCAGAGGCGTATTCCATCAAATTTAAAGCAACTCTCCAGCCACTATGCAAAGCTTGAGCAGTGCCACTAGCTTGAAGAATTAATTGCTTCTCCTGGCAGACTGTACCACTTTCGACTTGATAATGAACTTCGGCACCACAATATTTTAATACTCTGGCTGCTTCTTCAGTAGCGCAAATGGTCATCGGATGACGGGTAGAAAACTCGATTTCACCAGGTTGCTTGCCAATGCCAAGCCCGTAGGTTGTCAAATCTAGGTAGGGAACATCTTCCTGAATTAACCTAGCGATCGCCTCATCTGAGAAGAAAACACTCATTTTAGTTTTATGATCGGCTGATAAATAAATAGCTCAATCAAGATTCACACTCAACCTAATCTCATTCAGTTGTAGGAATTGTAATAATTACTACTATTCTCCCAAATAGTTAGTAACAAAATAACTTTGTTAAGAAAGAATATATACCTCAGTCGCCAAAATTAGTTAAATGCTGAAATTGGAAACTATTGACTTATAATATCAAGCTTGAATTTAGCAATCATACAGATAGTGTAAATTACTAACATAATCCAAAGAAGATTGAGAATGCTAAATTTAGATGCCATTTATCATACAACAATGCAATCAGTTCCATACAGTTATGCAGTGATAGAGAATTTGTTGCCCAAAGCAGCTAGCTTGGAACTTGCTGCCAGCTTTCCCCAGGAACAGTTTCGCTTATCAATAGGGGAAGGATATGGGTATCTTTGGAGTGAGATGCTTGCTAGTAATGAGGATATTGCTTTGATGTACAAATTTTGTGATGGCGCCAGCCCTGAGTTGTCAGATCGTTGGCGCGATCGCATTACACAAGGAAGATTATCTTCTAATCTTGGTAATCTCAGCAGTATTTGGCGACAAATGATAGAAGAACTGTGGACACCTGCTTACCGCCAAGCCTTAACACAGATGTCTGGGGTGGAATTGAAAGACTGTGCAATGGTGATTGGCTTTCGTCGATATAATCTAGGTCACTGTCATCGCCCTCATACTGATGAACCATCGAAAGCTTTGACTCATTTGCTATTTTTCAATGAACAATGGCCTATGGACTGGGGTGGTTGTTTGCGAATTCTCCTTGACGAAAAACCAGAATCTGTCTTCCAAGATATTGCACCACTGAACCAGTTTTCGGCCGTGATTGTGCGCTCAGATAATTCCTGGCACATGGTAACTCCAGTAGCATCGACTGCACTACAGTGCCGATTGGCTCTCAGGATTGCTTTTTTTCACAATCTCGATGCAGGTGCTTAGTCGATAGTAAAAATCCAATTTCTACACAAAAGGCGATCGCCTCTATTTTCTGGAAACAAGTAGTTAACTAACAATACAAAAGGCAGTTAGCTTTCTTACAGAGTATTCTGATTATATGAGTGCAACTATAGCAGTCATACCTACTTTGTAAGCATATCCCCAACTTCTGAAAAGGTTGGAGATATGCTTACAAATGCTGTATTTTTAAACCTGCTTTTCGCTTATACAGTAATAAAGTTATACCACCCATGACTAACATGGCACCATCCGCGCATTCAGCAAAAAAACTAATCTGATGGGAAAGCTGCTTACTTATAAATATCCTATTTGATTAGGTTAGCTGACTTCAGGGTAATGTTTGGGTTAGGCTACGCTTAGGCAATACCAGCACCTTCATAACCAACGATTACTGCACTTTCGCTTTCTGGAAGCGATATTTTAGGCTACGCTTAGGCAATACCATATTAGTGCGGAGGGGTTAAAGGCGTGTTGCGAATTGGAAGCGATATTTTAGGCTACGCTTAGGCAATACCAGCACCCTCATAACCAACCTTACTTGCCAACGTCTTCAAAGTCTGTTATTGCACAAGCAAACTCCCTAAAAGCTGTTTTAATCAAAACCTCTTTTGTCCCCCTTTCCAACGAAGAATTGCGTATGAGGTCTGTTAATTCTATGAACAGCAGAGAAAACATAAAACGATCTTGGCGGTCAACTTGTTTCAAGCACGACGATATAAACTGATAAAGCTCTGTTTTTCTAGGTTTAGTTTGTTCTTCCCATATTTGTAAACCAAGCCGAAAAGTTTTCAAACGGATTTCATTACTGTTGAAGGACGCGTCTTTGTAGCGGACTGATACGCGTTGGGGTATTTCCATGAGTTTTAGCTATACATATTCAATGTAAAGTAATTATTCACTTATATTTTGGCTCAACCGGAAAAATATGATATTTTGCACCAATTTTAACAACCACCATAGGTTAGGGACTTCCAACTAAAACAATATCCTATTGCGGTGTAGGCAGGGGGGCTATTAGCTGTCTTGCTGGGGGAGAAAGAAAAATATTATCTGAGTAAATTGGATAATTTATTTTCTGGAAGTCCCTTAGAAACGAATTATTGGCGTGGACTGATGCTAATTCATTTTAACTAAATAGATTGCTAAAGTATTTATACTTAGAAACGAATTATTGGCGTGGACTGATGCTAATTCAGTGTATGCTCCAAAAGTATGGCATCGGAAGTCCCTTAGAAACGAATTATTGGCGTGAACTGAGCAGTTAAGGGTAGCACGGGTGTGCTACCCTGCTAGCATTAATTTAGAGGATGCCCCAGAAATGGAGTAAGCCTTGACCAGAAAAAGCTTCAATCAAAATCGCAGATAAAAAACCAATCATCGCAAGACGACCGTTCCAGTTTTCACTCTGAGGAGTGAAGCCAAAACGTACAGCATTAGGATCTTCTGAAACAATAGGCGCAGGATTCTTAAAACCTGTCATCAGTAAAACTCCAAAGTTCAAGTGTTGTAGCAATTGTAACTGTCTGTAAAGTAATGTAACAGATGTTTAAAAAAATGCAACATTGAGAATAAAGAAAATCTGCTCAACATTTTTTCATTTCGATTCACGTTGTAGAGTAAAAGTGCTTTCTGAAATTTTGTGTAGGCGTAGCCCGCCGCAGGCATCCCCTGTAGCAAAGATTCTGCTGTTTCTTGCTCTCAATGCTTATTGAAATCCACTTGAGCAGGTATTAAAAGCTTGACAAGCTTAAGTAAGACATTTTACCTTGAATTAAAACTCATCAACGCATCTCAGCAGAACCTTGAAAACCGCATAATTTCGTTGAGATGCATTGAGTTTTTGAACTAATTGGAAGCTGTTGAGCGCAAATTGTCTTTCTGCAATTGCGAATTATCTTGGTCAGCGAAAGTTTTGAACTCGATCGCATCATGGCTACAAAAGAGGCGCACGTCACTACTGTGGTCGAGCGATAACGCACGTAACTTTTCTTGATTATAAAGTCGAGCCTTGCGGTCTACCTCCATGAACGACTGGTAGGCACGTAGACCAGGCGTACAAACTCGTTTAGGAGAGCCGATTTCGTGTCGATAAAAGTAAGCATCGCCTGCATGTAAAAGCCAACCTTCGGATGTCTCAATGGCGATACCTGCATGACCCCGTGTGTGACCGACGAGTGGTATCAGGAGAATTTCGGGCGGTAGTCCTTCGAGGTTGCGTACTGCCTCAAAGCCGAACCAAGGTTCACCACCAGCCGAATAATACTTCCAATTTTTTACTTCGTCCCACTGGCCAGGGCGGTAACGTCGAGATGAGACAAAGCCTTGCCGTTCTTTGGCTGCTTCAATCTCACTGAGCATTACATGTACAGTTGCTTCGGGAAAATCTTCCAACCCGCCTGCATGGTCAAAATCGAGGTGAGTAAGCACTATATGACGGACATCGCGCGGGTTCAAGCCGAGCTGCTCAATAGCTGTAACCGCCGTGTATTTTTCTTCAAACTTGATACGATTCAAATTCATGAAGAAGGGGCTAAGTCTTGATAATGGCGCTTTGACATCGCGCTGACCGAAGCCTGTATCTATGAGAACGAGTCCCTGATTTGTCTCGATGAGCAGACAGTGACAGACGAGACAGGCTGTTAGCCCACGACTAAAACCGTCGAAGAGTGCCCCACCAATCGGGCACATACAACCGCAATTAAGATGATGAATACGCATAAATTATTCTACCGAGCATCAATCTCTTTTAAAGACGAAACAATATGGATAATCAACATACTTAGGAGTGAAGAAATTTATGTTTTTACAGGATTTAATTGCTAAGTTACTTTTGCAGTCTGTGTCTAAAGTCTAGTGAAATCGATTTGCGGGTTTGACTTGCTTGGGTTGTAATTGTGAGAATGAGTCTGACTCGCTACGATCGCATTATAAATTTATCGCATCTGAGTATGGCAAAGCAGGACGCTCCACTCACAGGAGAAGCGCTAATTAAGGAAGTCTGTCGGCGGATTCGGGTAGCCCGCAGCTATTGGGATGCTCACAACAATGCTGCTTGTAGAGGTGAACGCGATCGCGCAATCTTCCTTTACAATACACTGAGCAAGGAACAAAAAGAGCAGATTCCGCAAGTGTTGCGCGTCTGGCTGCGCTATCGCAGTGAGAAGTACTTTGGCGCACACCGAACACCGCCCAAATCGGCACGAAAATCAAAATAGTCCTTATTGGGTATGATATTCAGTCGATCACAGCTACAGCAAGTAAAAAAACTTTTTTACTTGCTGTAGAGCAAAATATTGTAACTTAGTAACTTGCAATCTGCTGTGTTAAACTCATTTATTCATTCATCAGTGGTATAGAATACCCAACTAAATTCTGACGACTAGTACAGGGCGGCGTAAATCAAGCTACCATTTTAAAACTTGTAAAAGCCTTAATATACAAAACTTTTGACTTTTAACTTCCGCCTTCCGATACTAGCGCCTTCATTATTGCTCAAGGTTTATCCTAAAAATAAAATTTAATGGAAAAACAGCAACTTATAAAATTGCTAATTGGTGATTTGACTTGGCAACGACTGCTTAAATCTTTAATATTTATTTATATCTTTTTTAGTGGATATGTATATTTTCAGTCAGATAGCATGATTTTTATGTCTAAACCTTCTACCTATGAGGATAATCCAGGAATTATTAAGTTACAAAGTGGGGTAAATACTAAAATTTCAGCTACATATTTATTGAACAATAAAGCTAATTATACCATTCTTTATTCTCATGGTAATTCTGAAGATTTAGGAGATATTAAACAAATCCTAAAAAGATTACACGACTGGGATTTTAGTGTCTTTGCCTATGATTATCGTGGTTATGGTACGAGTCAAGGAAAGCCAACAGAAAGTCATGCTTATGAAGATATCAATAGCGCTTACAATTATTTGACGCAAAATTTAAAAATATCACCTGAAAGAATTATAGTTTTGGGGCGTTCGGTTGGCGGTGGTTCTGCGGTAAACTTAGCAATGCAGAAACCACTAGCTGGTTTAATTATTGAAAGTTCGTTTATTTCCGCTTTCCAAGTAATAGTACCTTTTCGGATTTTACCTTTTGATAAATTTTCCAATTTGGAGAAGATAAAAAAAGTCAAATGTCCCATATTGGTGATTCATGGGAAAGCAGACGATATCATTCCTTTTGCTCATGGAGAAAAATTGTTCAATGCTGCAATATCTCCAAAACTTTCTTTATGGGTTGAAGATGCAAATCATAATGATTTATTCTGGGTAGCTGAAGAAAAGTATCAAAAAACTTTGCAAAACTTTACTAAGCTTGTAAAGGCAAATCAGCAATTATCCCATCATACTATTCTGCCTTAGATACCATTTATAAAGTAAAACTAAAGTAGAGTGTGTTACAGCTTTAGCTTAACGCACCATCTTATAACTAATGCTGTTAGTTAATTTGCCAAATATGGATAGTGCCATCCTCATTGCTACTAGCAAGGGTTTTACTATCTGGGCTAAGAGCAAGCCCTAAAACAGAACTGGAACCATCTCGAAAGGTGTGCAAGAGTTTTAAAGTCTCTAAACTCCACAGTTTAATACTGCCATCATAATTACCGCAGATGAGAATTTTTCCATCGGGGCTGATGGTAAGAGATTCAACTGAACTAAAATTGTCAGGAAACTCATGCAGGAGTTTTCCAGTTTGAAGATTCCATAACTTCAGGGTGCTAATTGCACGATTTCGAGAAACGAGTTGACCAAAACTGCCAGTGACGAGCTTTTTGCTATCTGGAGTAATGGCAATAGCATCAACTCCGGTTTTGTGCCCTTTGAGAATATGGCGTGTTTTTTTAGTTTGCAGATCAATGAGTCTAATTGTATTGTCATCGCCACCCCCAGCACTTACAAGGGTTTGCATATCAGGGCTAATTGCAACCTTACTGACAAAGCCTGAGTGTGCAGCAATGGTATCAAGCAGCTTAAATGTGTGTAAATCCCAAAGTTTGATTGTATGATCATCACTGCCACTAGCAATCAATCTACCATCTGAACTAATAGCAACGGTTTCTACTGGCTGGGTATGTCCACTTTCGCTGTTAAGCATTAATTGAGTGTGTAAATCCCAAACCTTCATTGTTGGGGTAGTTATCCCACCACTTACAATCAGCTTGCCATCTGGACTAATAGCAATTGATGTAACACCATCTGAGCGAGCATATAAACTACGCAGCAATTTTCCAGTACGTAGATTCCAAGCTTTAATTGTATCATCTCTACCTCCACTAATCAGGGTTTGCCCATCGGGGCTAATAGCAATTGCTGGAACACCAAAAATCGCTTTTTTGTGTCCAGTCAGTGTATGAACAAGTTGAATATGTATTTGAGGCTGAGTAATTGTACTCTTGATAATGGGGGGATTTGAACCGGAAGAATGTACATTAATGACAATCACAGTGATGTTTACTGCGATCGCTAAGGCTGTAATAGCTAGTTTGGACTTAAAAAAATTCAATAATTTCATGGCAGTGAGGAACGCAATTATATAATAGGGTTCCCATTTAATGGGTTGCGATGTCTACGGCGGGCAGGTACGCCATCGCACTCTCACCACATTTGAATAGATAACTTTTAGTAAAGTTCGTTAAGCACGTCAAATTTAGGTCGGTTGTTACACACACCAGCCTGATTGTGATTAGTCATAATGTAGTGTAGTAGTGCAATATATCGCGCTGTTACAAAAGTTAAATACAGAGGTAAACTATGTTTCCTTTTTGGGGTAATGCCTGTTATGGAAGCGAACCTATTTCGCGCAAAGCTGGCTTAGAGCGGAAATTAAAATTCTTGATTTGGATACGAGATGATTTAGAGTCCAGACTGGCTGGCATTAATGCTTCTATTGAGACCATTCGGCAGCAAATAGAACGCTCAGACTCAGCTGCTTAGAACTTAGTTCTTGCAGAGTTTGTACTTAAGTCGATTGTAACTCCCTTGTGACTGGGTGCTGTAGATGGGCTGCATCAGTTTTGTAAGTCTTTGTGCAGCGCTCTGTCACTAGCTGGCACATAAAAGAAAAGAGGCAGTCTTGAAAAGCGAAGCCCAGTTTTTTGTAATGGTGTCTGGTAGAACTAAGCTTGAATAAATAATTCAAGGCAGAGATAGAGTAAGCTAGAGTTTATTAATCTCTTGAAGTTAGAGCCGTAATCGTCACTTAACGCGCCAAAACTTATAGAAATGAAAAATATTATCTCCATTGGTTGGAATAGCTGGTTAAAAGGCCACAAAGAATCTATTTTACTATTTGACTCAATTGCTGCCGCTAGTGAAATTGCCTTTATACTTAACGGTCAGTGGGATGGTTGCAATGGTGTGATAATAGCTAAATGTGATGAGGTAGCTGTTAATACTGTTACCAAACTATTAGAAGCTGCATGGTGTTATCAAGGCGCATCAAAAGCTGTTTTAGACAGAATAGCAACTGATGAAATTTTACGCCGTTATGCAATCGGAGAAAGAAATTTTATTAATGCTAATTTGAGGTGTGCAGTATTTACATCAGTGAAACTGAATGAAATTAATCTAAGTTATGCGAAGTTGAGTTGGGCAGACCTAAGTAAAGCCAATTTAAGTAAAGCTGATTTAACAGCAGCAGACCTAAGTCAAGCTAATTTAAGTGGAGCCGACCTGAGTAAGGCATACCTTATGAGGGCAAACCTAAAGGGAGCAGACCTACAATTAGCAGATATGAGGGGGGCTAACTTAAGTAGCGCTAACTTAAGTGAAGTTAACCTTACTGATGTAGATTTAACAGGAGCTAATCTATCGCTAGCTGACCTCAGAGGCGCAAATTTTCACTTCTGCAATTTGAGTGGGGCTAACCTCACAGGTGCTAAGTTTATTGAAAGTGACTTGGCTTTTGCTAAACATAATTAAGAGGTTTATGAGAATAATTCAGAACTTAGGAGCAAAGCCGGAGACTCTCCGCCTCCGGTCAGAATTCAGTATAAATTCTATAGAACTGGGTTCTGAATATTAGTTTAAAATCGTACTTTGTCCCGCCACGCGCTTTCGCCCCTAGCGATGCCCTGAGCTTGTCTAAGGGTGGGCAAAAGTAGTATTAAAAATTTTCGCCTTAAAACTCTATCTTTTTATGGATAGAGTATTCACCAATTCTGAATTCTGTATTCTGACTCCTGTTTTATGTCGGAATTTCTGTAAAATCCAAGTATTTTTCTTCTCCGACTTAAACCAGGTTTTTGCAATGATTCATATTCAAATTCAGCAACGTTGAAATTTTACTTAGTTTGAAATATATTTTGTACCATTTTTTTGTCTGCATTCGCTGCCGCCCTATCCAACTCTATAATCTCACTGGCGTCTAATTGCCAACCCAATGCACCAATATTCTCTTTTGCTTGTTCCAGGCTCTTTGCTCCAGGGATAGGAATGGTTCCTTTACAGATGCACCAATTAATTGCTACCTGAGACATAGTTTTGTTTCTGGACTGTGCCACCTCTTGTAAACATGCCAAAAGCGATCGCATTCCTGGTAATATCTGCCTAAACAGCAGACCTCGGATACCTTTGGGCAAAGGGCCTTGCTCAGAGTATTTTCCTGTCAATAGCCCCAAAGCCAGAGGGCTGTAGGCAATAAGTTTTATTCCCAACTCATCACAAAGGTCTTTGAGCTTTAGCTGGGTGACAGGATATGTAGACAACAAAGAGTATTGAACTTGCAAAGTACTAATAGAAACGCCTCGTTCAGCAAACTTTTTCTGCACTTGCTTAAGCCGTTTAGGCCCATAATTGGATAGTCCCACTCCCTTAACTAGTCTTTGCTCATACAAATCGGCAAGTCCATCTAACAGTCCTCTCTCTTGCCAAGGAGCATAATTCGCTGTAGACCAATGCATCTGTACCAAATCTACGTTTCTTCCCAGACGTTGGGCAGATGACTTACAAGCCTCTACCATTGATTTACGTGTCCATCTCCACGGGTAAGCAGCAAGCTTAGTCGCAATACAAATATTTTCTTTGCCTAAACCTACATATTCTTGGCTGAACCGTCCCAGAAGTAACTCACTGCGACCATTCAATCTCCCAGTTCCGTAAGAATCACCTGTATCAAATAAAGTCACATCGTTGCTTACACTAAGGTTAAACACCGCTTGCAACTGGTCATCCATACTTTCATCATATCCCCAAAGCAGTTGGTTGCCCCAGGCCCAAGTCCCGCAGCCCATACTTGGGAGTGTGAGTTTTTGGAGAGTCTGCATCTTTGCTCTCTGTAGATTGCCTTATTAATTATCAGACATATAGTCAGTAGACCGAAAAATTTTGCGATGCAAACTCTTGCAAAGGCTGACGCTCGTGACGCTCGATGACTCGCTAACGCTACGCTATCGCCCTTGGCGTCTCCCCTTGGGAGAGGACTCGCTACCGCTTCTCTACGAGACGCTGCGCGAACGCTAATGTCAACGGCGGGCGTAGCGATCGCTGCAAATATTAAAGTAGGATTTTTCATTATGCTAGACAAATGGTAGACATTCAAATTTATGTTCTACGATTTTTTCTGCACACAGATTATATTTCTTATATTTCGGATAAATCTATTGTGGAATTTGCAAGGAGCCAAGCTTTCTGAGTCCATGCGTTATTAAATAACCCGATTTCTGGTACTTTTAATTCAAATGAATGGGGTGGTGATTGTAGCAACAACGGCGAACCTTTGTCATGGGACTCCACTAAGTTAACTATCCAGGGAAGAAAGTCTAAAATTTCTTTTGGTAGTACAGTTAACTCAAAGTCCCACATCAAATTAAGACCTCGGCAAACTTGTCCTTTTCTGAACGTCGTGACTCTACCAGCACTCTTATTAATAGCCAGTCGAAGAATGAATGGGCGGAATGGGACAAATTCATCAGGTGCTGTATAAGCATATACATTTATATAGTTCAGTCTCTGCCTATGATCCATCCAAGATGCGATCGGAGAATTACTACTATAAGATGTACCAGTTATGCTCATCGGCAAATTCATAGCAGCAGCAAAGTTAGAGTAGAACTCACGCCTTAGTTCGCTAAACTTATCTGTTGGCCTAAATACTCGGACAGTTAGCGAAACTCTTTTAAAATGAATCTACCAACGATCGCACTGAATTTTAGGTCACTAAAAAAATTAAATTACGAACTTATTTCTCTTCAAACAGTAGTAATTTGTAAATTTTATTCACTCAAAACTTTGAGAGAGTGCAATTAAATAAAACCAGTGCGATCACTTGTAACGTAAAATTAGTTTCCATCCGGCATTTGCTAACACCTTGACGCCCATGTTTTGCGACTACCTCATCCAAATCTTGACTGCCCGTGTGTATGATGTTGCCCAGGAAACACCACTGGAGTATGCCCCAAATTTGTCTGCGCGGCTGAATAATCAACTGCTGCTGAAACGTGAGGATATGCAGTCAGTATTTTCCTTTAAACTGCGGGGTGCTTATAACAAAATGGTGCAGCTGCCACCAGATATATTGGCACAGGGTGTAATTGCCGCGTCTGCGGGGAACCATGCTCAGGGAGTCGCCCTTGCAGCCAATCGCTTAGGAACCAAAGCGATTATTGTTATGCCAGTAACCACACCGCAAGTCAAGGTGGACGCGGTTAGAATGAGGGGCGGAGCAGTCGTCTTACATGGAAACACTTACGACGATGCTTATAGCTATGCCCGTGAATTAGAAATAGAAAAAGGTTTGACGTTTATTCATCCTTTCGATGATCCTCATGTCATTGCTGGACAGGGAACAATTGGGATGGAAATTTTACGACAATATCAGCAACCCATCCATGCGATTTTTGTAGCGATTGGAGGGGGCGGATTAATTTCTGGGATTGGGGCTTATGTAAAACGCTTGCGTCCCGAAATCAAGATTATTGGCGTTGAGCCAATAGATGCTGATGCGATGTCTCAATCGCTAAAAGCTGGACATCGGGTGCGCTTGTCTCAAGTAGGGTTATTTGCTGATGGTGTGGCGGTGCGAGAAGTAGGTGAAGAAACCTTCCGTTTGTGTCAGCAGTATGTAGATGAAATTATTTTGGTGGATACAGATGATACTTGTGCTGCGATTAAAGATGTGTTTGAGGATACGCGATCAATTTTAGAACCAGCCGGTGCATTAGCGATCGCAGCTGCCAAAGCATACGCAGAACGAGAGCAAATCGAGGGACAAACCTTAATTGCTGTAGCCTGTGGTGCAAACATGAATTTTGATCGCCTCCGCTTTGTGGCAGAACGGGCAGAGTTGGGCGAACGCCGCGAAGCCATCTTTGCAGTCACAATTCCCGAGGAACGGGGAAGTATTCGCCAGTTTTGTGAATGTATTGGTAATCGTAATCTTACTGAGTTTAATTATCGCATTGCTGATGAAAAAACAGCCCATATTTTTGTCGGTGTGCAAATTAAAAATCGTGCTGATGCTGCCAAGATGGTAGAAAACTTTGAAGCTCAAGGATTTGAAACTCTTGATTTAACAGACGATGAACTAACTAAATTACATCTGCGGCACATGGTAGGTGGGCACTCTCTCCTGGCTCACAATGAATTGCTCTACCGTTTTGAGTTTCCTGAACGTCCCGGTGCATTGATGAAGTTTGTTACTTCCATGAGTCCCAATTGGAATATCAGTCTTTTTCACTACCGCAACAACGGGTCAGACTACGGACGAATCGTTGTTGGTATCCAGGTTCCCCCGCACGAGATGGAAGAGTGGCAAGCTTTTCTCGATAACCTGGGCTATCGCTATTGGGATGAAAACAAGAATCCGGCATACAAGCTGTTTTTGGGATAGGGGGGTGGGGA
>NZ_CAXTNE010000179.1:0-16861 GCF_964245445.1 uncultured Nostoc sp. | reverse complement strand
CGCTACTATCCACATCTGGATTCACAAAATATTATTAGTGGGATAGGTTCATACATTTGGATCAAAATGTCAAGAAAAGATATTGGAGAACTCAAGCGCATAGGAATTCTTACGAGTGGAGGTGATTGTTCTGGCTTAAATGCTGTGATTAGGGCTGTAGTGAATTGTGCTGTGGATACTTACGGCTGGGAGGTTTTGGGAATTCGTCAAGCGACTCTAGGATTAATGGCGCGTCCCCCACAATTTACTAAGCTGGAAGTTGATCAAGTTGACTCGCTGTTAACTGCGGGTGGCACAATGTTAGGGACAACCAATAAAGGCGACCCTTTTGCTTTTCCAATGGCGGATGGGAGTTTATGCGATCGCTCCGAAGAAATCATTGCAGGTTATCATGAGCTAGGTTTAAACGCTTTGATTGGTATTGGCGGTGATGGTAGTTTGGCAATTCTCCGCCGCCTCGCCCAACAAGGCGGCATTAATCTAGTAGGTATTCCCAAAACGATTGATAACGATATTGGCGTTACTGAACATGCTATTGGTTTTGATACAGCAGTCAATATTGCCACAGAAGCATTAGATAGGTTGCATTTTACTGCTGCAAGTCATAGCCGAGTCATGATTTTGGAAGTAATGGGGCGTGATGCTGGACACATAGCTATAGCTGCGGGAATTGCGGGGGGAGCAAATGTAATTTTAATTCCTGAAATCCCTTACACAGTTGAGCATATTTGCCACAAAATTAAAGAACGCCAAGAGAAAGGCAAAAACTATTGTTTGATAATTGTTTCTGAAGCGGTTCGTACCCACGATGGGGAAAATGTGACAATTACAAATCGCTTAGGTCAATCTCGATACGGTGGAATTGGCGAATATTTAGCAGATAAAATTATTGAACACATTGGTGTAGAAACGCGAGTCACAGTTTTAGGACACATTCAACGGGGTGGAACTGCTTCACCATTAGATAGATTAGTTGCAACTGCTTTTGGTGTTGCGGCAGTTAATCTAATTGCAGAGGATAAATACGATCGCATGGTGACATGGCAAAATCGCCAAGTTTTAAGTGTACCAATTACAGAAGCGATCGCTCAATATAGCGCCGTCGATCCCAATGGTACTTTAGTTAAAACCGCTCGTGGTATGGGTATTTATTTAGGAGACTGAAGTGAGTGCTGAGTGAGGAGTGAAGAGTGAGGAGTTAAAAAACTCTAAACTCTCAACTCCAAATGACAAATGACAAATGACTAACTAATAATTCCCAATACAAATTCGCCTTCATTTACGGCTTGATTGGTTGCAACATCATAAACCAATCCATCATGTTGAGCGCAGACATCTATTACATTAGGTAAGTGACCTTCTTTATTAAAACTGAGAATTTGATACAATTTTTCTCCAGCTTTTACAGAACTACCTAATGCTATTCTCGATTTAATCATCCCACCTGCGATCGCATAATATTTTTTCCGGTTGCTGCTAGATGCAAAGGTCATTTCATGGTTTTTTGTGTTATCCAATAAATTATGACTTTGCAGTACACCTTTTTGCACTAAATAATTTTTTACACCCCGTACGCCTTTAGCGACTGAATCAGGGTTCATTTGCATTCCTGAGCCTAATTCCAGTGTCCAAGCTTCCACATCAAACTTGATTTCTCTACCTAAATCTTGAAAACAAGCTTCCAGTGCTAACCAAGGTTTGATAAAAGCTTCATCAAAAGCATCACCATCATATTTATCAAGTAAGATTCCGAAATCAAGTAGGAAGTATTTTGCACTGTCTTCTCGATTTCGGAAGTAATAAACGTAGTCTAAAGCTTGATTTGTAGAACTATGTAAGTCAATTAAGTAGTCTGCATCTATACTCAGGTTTTGTAGCTTGTAGCCAAAAAGCTCAGTGTAGGGCACACCACTAGGAGAATTAATTTTTTCTAAAATTTTTGCAAATTGTTGCTTAATTATAGTTAGATAATTTTGTCGAACGACCTTTAGATCGATATGAAGTTGAGATTTAGTAAAAGCTACTAAATCATCAGCTTCTTTCTCGTAATCCCAAAATATGCGATTCCAGTCTTTGGCTTCGTAAACGCAGTATCTCCCAGGAGAGAAATGGTGAGCGCGTTCATTTGTTCCCATTGGATTACAAACGGGAAGCAGCCAAATTTCTCCAGTTAAATCTGTATGATTTGTTGATAATAAAAATTCAATTAGCTGGTGAATAACGGCATTACCAGCAATTTCTGCACCATGTAGATTAGATTGAATGTAAACCTTTTTACCAGGTTGAGCGCCAATGAATTTGTATAGTTGTAAGGATAGGCGATCGCCCGAAGCCATTTGACGTAATACAATACTTTCAATAACTGGCAGCATAAGAGAATTCAGTGATAATTTGAGTAAATTATGGCTGTATCTGTACCGAATTAAAAGCTACGTAAACCCAAATCATACCAAGTATCTTTGTAGGGTGTGTTATGCCGTTCGCTTTTAGCGTTCCCGCACCCCTGCTCTTAAGCAAGCTACGCGTAGCATCTCCGATAGGAGAAGGGTAGGCTAATGCACCAAATTATCTATGCCGAGAGTCTTTGATAGCAATAGTGGGTTACGAGGAAGGTGTAACCCACCCTATATTTACAAATATCCCCACCGTACTAAACAAATATTGGCAATTAGCTATGCTCAATTTCTCTTGTTATGGGACTTACGCAAAAATCGCCTAAAAGCTTAATTTATCGAACCGCCAAGACGCCAAGAACGCCTTCGCGCAGCGTCTCGCAGAGAAGAATTCGTAGAGCGTGCGTAAGTCCTATTGTTAGTTAAACAAGAGAAATTGAGACATAAAGAGCGACAAGTTGAGGCAGAACCTCAGAAAGTTCGGATCAACTCAACTGGAGGGGGACGTAAACTCAATTAAACACTCAGGGGTTAAAACACGAGATAGAGGAATTAACACTCCTCATGCCCCGTTTGCCAAAGTGCTGTAGGAGAAAGAGCTATCTGCAAAGATAAATTTCTCAAAGTTAGTCGTAGATAAGGTAATCGTGTTTCCATTGTTGTTGAAACTGATGTTGGCAGAATTAAGAGTATTGCCAGAAATAACACCAGATACAATCACTTGGGAGCGATTGAAAGCGCCCAAATCCAGGGTGTCAAAACCTTTACCACCATCAACACTCGCTTCCCCAAATCCTTTCAAGTAGTCATTCCCAGTGCCCAGATCAATCTTGATCCCGCCACCGATAGAGACTTTTTGTTGAACTCCATCTAGGATACTGGTGGCGATAAGAGAGTCATTCCCATCGCCAGTCTTGATGATTCCTTGTCCATAAATGCCGTATGCAGTACCACTAATTGTTGAAGATGCTTGTCCGGTAAGTTTGTCAGAATTCTTGCCCGTTTCAATGACTCCATCGTTGAAGATGCCATAGCTGGTGGCGTTTTTTTCAGAACTGTTCCCATAACCCGTAATCGTGTCGTTGCCCGACCCTGTAGTAATGGTGGCGTCTTTAGTGTTTTGGATGCCGATTCCAGCAGTAGTACCGCGATAGCCGATGCCGCCAGTACCTGTGCCAGTGATCGTGTCATCTCCGTCTCCGGTATCCAGTTCCTTACTGTTAGTGATACCAGTTCCAGTAGCGCCACCGCCGCCGTCTCTGCCGCCGTCGCTGCCCCTCCCTATGCCAGTGATCGTGTCTTTTCCTGAGCCTGTATTAATACTGCTACTGTTAGCGATGCCCGTCCCAGTACCGCCGCTGCCGCCCACGAAACCCCCACCACTCTCGCCGCCAGTAGCGGTGCCGGCGATCGCGTCGTTTCCATCTCCTGCATTAATACTGCCACTGTTAGTGATGCCGATTGCATTACCGCCATTGCCGCCGAAGTAACCCGAACCACCTGTGCCGCCAGTAGCGGTGCCGGTGATCGTGTCGTTTCCATTTCCTGCATTAATACCGCCGCTGTTAGCAATGCCTGTCCCAAAAGCACCATTGCCACTGTCATTGAGACCGCCACTGCCACTGCCACCGTTGCCTGTGCCAGCGATCGCATCGTTTCCATCTCCTGCATCAATACCGCCACTGTTAGCGATGCCTGTTCCAGAAGCACCGTCGCTGCTCTGTTCAGGGCCGTTATCGCCAGTAGCGATGCCAGTGATCGTGTCTATTCCTGAGAGTGTACGAATGGAACCTCCAGTTAAAATATCGATACCAATTGCGGGTGATGCATTTAACTGTTCTCCGATTAAAGTATCTGCACCCCCAGTGCCGATGAAATTGGGTGGAACGTTTAGTCTAGACATGAGCAAAATCCTCTTAATTAGGTTAGTAAGATCGCAAAAGCTGTTTGCACGCGATCGCGCACGTTATGCATAATCCAGTCTTTTTGTACAGTGCGTAAGTCCTAGTTCCAACAAAATAATTAGAATTTCAGGGCATTAAACCCACCCAACAATAGATGCGTAGGTCTAGCCCGCACTTCTCTACGAGACGCTGCGCGAACGACATACGGCGTTGCTGAATCATCGGATGATTTCGCCCAATTTGGAACGAATTATCAATGATTTCAAGCGCCGATTCATCCTGCATTTATGCAACGCCCGACATACTTCGACTGCGCTACCTTGGCTCCGGCTCCATGTCCGCAAGTCGAGATGCTCCCTTCGGCTACGCTCAGGGCATTGCGGCACAAGTCAGTACAAGAAGCTGAGTGACCACCGCAGGCATCGCAGTAAATATGAATTTTTCTGCGTTCAACTAGTACAGGTCGGCGTCAGTTTTCTTACCTTTAAGAAGGGGATTTTGCCCCAAGGCTTGTTATATAGAGATGGTATGTGGATTTACGCCGTGCTGTACTTGTAGATCATCTAACAGGCTGATAGCCATTTCCATAATCTGGAAATGACCTATGCACCTTACAAGGAAAGAAAATTTGATTACTTTCTTTCAGTATAATTACCACTAGTTCAGCATTTCATACAATCTATCTTTAGATATACAAAATATATATCTTTAGACTTAGCCATAAATTTACAACTCAGTCTAGAGAAGGCTTTTCACGGCGGACTATAATATGTCTTCAATTAACGTATCAATAAGGGTTTGACATAGTTGATGAGAGTTTAGTGCAGGATGGGCTAGGTTAATTCAAATCCCCGACTTCTTCAAGAAGTTGGGGATCTCGCAGCCCTTCAAATAAGTTTTGTTTAAGTATTGATAGCGATCGCGCAAAGCGCACTACCCTAAAGAGCGATCGCATAAGCTTTTGTCAAAAAGTTGTAATGTTAAGGCTTAATGTCGTAACGTTAAGCCTTAATCTTATGATGCTGGTGATTAATGTTGTAACGTTAAGGCTTAATGTCGTAACGTTAAGGCTTAATGTCGTAACGTTAAGGCTTAATCTCGTAACGTTAAGGCTTAATGTTGTAATCTTAGTGACGACAAGACATTCACTTATAACTGCGATCGTTGATTCAAGAACTAATAAATTCTCTCTAGGTAATTTTCTAGGAGATATCGATTGTGGTAAATAGAATGTAGGTTGGGTTGAGGGACGAAACCCAACACCTCAAAGTCTTGTAATTGTTGGGTTTCACTCCGTTCAAACGCCACTTCACTCAAGTCGGGAAACCCGCCCACATGAGTGGCTCCCCAACCTACGCACCTGTTTTATTTTTTTTGAAATGTTTATTTGAAAATGCCCCACCAACACCACCAGACTTTGACCCAGACCAAGCCAGATGGGAAGCTTTAAAGGAGAAACATAATCTGTGAAATTGCCTGAAATATTATTTAATTATATATAGATGAGGAAAACCAATATGCAAGCCTACAAGCTAAACGCAACAATTGATGAATTGACCTCTACTACATCATTCGGAAAGATAAAGGTCGAGCATCTGCTCTATCCCTTTTAAATAGAATTGTAACCTTCTGTCAAGTCGCAACAGTAGAGAGTACCACAATCAATATGGCATTAACTGCTAACTTTAGAGATTTTGAAGACGCTATTCAATACAGCGCTGCGGTACTCAATCACTTCGATGCTATTATTACTCGCAATCCTAGAGATTTTCCAGTTGCTACTCCCAGAATTATCACACCTGATGAGTTAATTCAGGAACTAACAAATACTCCATAAATGTATCATTGGCTCATTGGTTGCCGTTACAGCAGTACATGGAATACCGATTGATGGTGCGTAGGCGTAGCCCGTCGTAGACATCGCAACAATTCTCGTATTATATATTTTAAAAATTGGAATAAACGTTTACTGCAAATACACTGAGCCAGATAGCGAGGGTGAGCAAGGTAAAAATAATAACTCCTAACTCCTTCACGTTCCCGGTAAATTTCGCAACTGCTCATCCAAATGACTACGGTCTGCCAAAACCTTTAATAGTGGGCCATGTGAGGTAAATTCTACAATACTGACCGAAGCAACAGGGCATCCCAAACGAAAACGGAAGCGTCCCACATCAATCCCCAGTACACTACACAGCATAATTCTGATAGTTGCCTTGTGTGCAACGATTAAAACATTACCACTACTATAATTTTGCTTGATTTCTTCAATTACCTGTAAGGCACGAGAAGCAATTGTGACAGCCATTTCTCCGCCAGTTGGAGCATTCCAAGCCGGATCTGCTGACCAGCGAATATAATCATCGTGATATTCACGGCTAATTACTTCTGGCGTTCTTCCTTCCCACTTACCATAGTTGATTTCCTTTAAACCATCTCTGAGTTGTGGTTCTATCTGTATTGCTTCACATAAAGGTTTTGCTGTCAATACAGTTCGCTGCATTGGACTACAAAATATTGCTGTCCAATCCATAGAACTATATGCGTCAGCAAAAGCCTTTGCCATCTCCAAGCCTTCTGGCGTAAGTTCTGAGTCTATGGAACCGCAAAAGGAATTATTGCGGCTGCATTCTGTTTGTCCGTGACGGAGGAAATAAAGAGTTAGGCTCACGGTATATTCTCATTGATTGTAAATTTAAGAGCGTTAAACCAATTCGCAATTCGCAATACTCGCCAAAGGCGAGAAGCAAGCTACGCAATGACGCTCGCGGACTCGCTAACGCAATACAGTCCATTTTAATAAGCAAAAAAATAAAGGTGGGTAATATAACCCACCTAATCTCTTACTCATCCTCCAAACTTAAAATTCAGAAGTTACTTGTGACTACCCAACCACTTAGCCGCCGCAATTCCGAGAATGCCTGCTACTACAGGATTACTGAGAAACTTGATAATCCCTGGTTGCTCTGCCAGCACTTCGCGGAAAATGTCGGGATGGTTATGATACACAAAGGACGCTAGTTTGCTAACATCATCAGCACTCATGCGGCTGGGGTGGTGTGTAGAAAGCCCCAACTGTTGCTCTAGATGCTTCTCGTCTAGTTTTCTTTCCTTCAAGTGTTTGAAAAAGGCTCTTGCTACATCATCCCGTTCATTGGGTTTAATTTGTGCGATCGCCTGTTGTAATTCTGGCTCCATTTGGCTGGTCGGAATGTGATCGGGATGTAAAGATCGACCAAATAAGTGCCGACGTTGATCTGGTGTTGTCCGTTGAGCAAAATCATCAAAGTTTTGATATTCCGCCGTTGATTCAGCTGTGGTATCATCCAGAGATTCAACATCACCTTTAGCCAAATCTTTCATTATTTGACGCTTATAATCTTCGCTGGTTGCCACTTTAATAATCTCCTTTTTTATCAAATTTTTTAGTATGGCTAGTACCGCAAGGCGGAAATCATGCATTCAAAAGTCAAAAGTCAAAAAAACTTTCTTCCGAGCTTCTTGCGCCATTTGAAATGGTACGTTTATTTCTACGCTTGCTGTACTAGTATTTGCAGACCCTAATTCCAAATTCATCAAACTATCTTCAAGTTTCAATTGCAAATACAGCAATTAGGTATACTTGACTTGATTAGTTTGAGTGTCATATTCAGTAGTCAAAATCAATTGTTTATCAGGTGCGTAAATCAAAACCTTCAAGTCTTGTTTTGGGAAGTTTTTATGAAAACCTTGAACTAAAGATTTTGCTAATGGTCGCACTTCGTTCGGACGAACTTTAGGGGAAATTACAACACCCAGTTTGTTGTTATCACGAACAAAAGCGTCCTGAACTAATCCTTGAGATGCTTGCACAACCCAGTTACCAAAGGTTTGTCCTCCTGGGGTATTGCCTCGCTCTAACTCTGCATAAGTTACATCTCGGCCAATTGCTGAGGGAGTAGTTGAACGGTCAACTCGTGACATTGTACTTGTACCACCACCACAGGCGGTAGTTATCATTAGTATTCCGATTAAAATAAAAGTCGCCAATATTTTGCGACTTTGCTGAAGCAGAATCATTTTTTTACCTCCCGAAAAAACACTTTAAACAACAGATAGAATAGGTTTTATATTTAAACTAATTGCTTTTATAAACTTGGAATATATAGATATAGAGATATATAGAGGTTATTGCTCTAATTTGTAATACATTTATTTTTTAATGCAGAGACGTAAGAAATTACGTCTCTACAAGTCTACAAGAAATTCCGCAAATCAAGCTACTTCATTAACTTTCCACGCTTGCTAAGAGTAGAAGAAAAAAATATAGCATTGAATCTTCAATCCTTCATGCTTTTTTGCAAAAATGGAATCCACCCCATTTATATTCCTATTTCTGCAAAAAATTTGAACTATTTATTAGTCAATATTTTTCTTGACACTATCTTTTACGTCTTCAATGCCGTGACGTACTTCGCTTTCAGCTTGCTTTGCTTTACCTTTTGCTTTATCTTCTGGATCTCCAGTGACATTTCCTAAAGCTTCTTGGGCTTTACCTTCAACATTTTTAGCGGCTGCTTTTGCGCGATCTTCTATGCTCATTTTGTACTCCTATTTAATCAAAAATTCATTTCAAATTTGTAAACAAACTTTGAAATGTTTTGTTATTACTTTTACACACTAACTTAAAGTTTTTGCTAAAGCCTTCTACCACAAGACATATTAAACAATTAAAAATTAGAAATTAAGAATTAAAAATTAAGAAAACTAGTTAGAGTAAGCATCTTGGCTATTATTTGAATCTTAACTAAAGCAAGAACGGCTGAATTACCTATGCTAAAAGACATAGAACAAGTGCAAATTCTCTACTTTTGACTGTTTAAATAAAAAACCCAGCTTCGTATAGAAACTGGGTTAATAAAGTTATGAGGATATTTTATTTGTCTAATCTAGAAAACCCATCAGGTTTTCAGAATTGTCAATCTCATTTGATGCGATCGGACGATTACCGAAGGTGGAATAGCTTTCATCAATTACCAATAAACTTGAGCCAATTGGACGAACCCCAGAGAGATTTATACTTTCAACGACTTCAAATTTATTAGCGCCAATTGGACGAATACCCATTGAGTTATAGGTTTCAACTACTTCCAAGCTACTGGTGCTAACGGGACGCACCCCAGCAATTGAGAGGTGTTCAGCAACTTCTAAGTCGCTAGCGCCTATGGGACGAATTCCAGAAATGGCGAGTGTTCCAGAAGCTCCAACTGGCAGTTCATTAACTTCATCGACTTTATCAGCATTCAAGCTCTGGTCTTGTTGATTTTCAACTTCCTCTCTAGCTTCCCCTAGAGACTTGGCATACTTTTGCCGAGAACTAGTTGCTTTGCCAGCGTTGCTAATAGTCATAAACGAAAACCTCTGGTTTGTTAATTGAATTTTACAATAATTAAGGTAAAGATGAAATTTTTTCCCATATACATTAGAGTTTAACCTTAAAAAACCTCATATAGATATAAGAATCTTTAAAACTAATACATAAGTAAATTTAAATAAATAATTTTTGTGAAGAATTATTACTATTTATTTGCTCTAATAACCCAGCTACAATGGATACAGGGCGGAATCGTCACCATGAAATAGGGTATTAACAGCAAAACTGTATGACAGAATTTTGTCTTCAAGCTCCCTTTAGTCCGACAGGCGATCAACCACAAGCGATCGCACAACTTACTGCTAGTATCCAAGCGGGTAATCGTTACCAAACTTTACTAGGAGCTACTGGAACTGGCAAGACATTTTCGGTAGCAGCAGTTATTGAGAAAATTGGCAAGCCTACTTTAGTTCTGGCGCATAACAAAACCCTTGCTGCCCAGCTTTGTAACGAGTTGCGAGATTTCTTTCCCAACAACGCAGTTGAGTATTTTGTTAGCTACTACGATTATTATCAGCCAGAAGCGTATATTCCCGTTACCGATACTTATATTGAAAAAACGGCAGCGATTAATGATGAAATAGATATGTTGCGGCATTCAGCGACGCGATCGCTTTTTGAACGCCGTGATGTCATTGTCGTTGCTTCTATCAGCTGCATTTATGGTTTAGGAATGCCAGCAGAATATCTGAAAGCTGCCATCCCCCTTCAGATAGGTATGGAAGTAAATCAACGCCAAATTTTACGGGATTTGGCAAATGTTCAATATAGCCGCAACGACATAGAAATGGGTCGGGGAAAATTTCGCGTCCGTGGTGATGTCTTGGAAATTGGCCCAGCTTATGAAGACCGAATTATTCGTGTGGAATTCTTTGGTGATGAAATTGACGCGATTCGCTACATTGACCCGGTGACAGGGGAAATTCTCAAAAGTTTGGAAGCGGTAAATATCTACCCAGCACGCCACTTTGTCACCCCAGAAGAACGGTTAGAAGTAGCTTGTAATGACATCGCAGCAGAATTAAAACAGCAAAAACTAGACTTAGAACAAGCTGGGAAACTATTAGAAGCGCAACGCATAGATCAACGTACACGCTATGACTTGGAAATGCTGCGCGAAGTAGGTTACTGCAACGGCGTTGAGAATTATTCCCGTCACTTAGCAGGAAGACAAGCTGGAGAAGCGCCAGAATGTTTAATTGATTATTTTCCCAAAGATTGGCTACTAGTTATAGATGAATCTCACGTTACTGTGCCACAAATTCGCGGCATGTATAACGGCGATCAAGCGAGAAAAAAAGTTTTAATTGAACATGGATTTCGGCTTCCTAGCGCTGCTGATAACCGTCCTTTGAAAGCAGAAGAATTCTGGGAAAAGGTGAATCAGTGTGTTTTTGTTTCAGCAACTCCTGGAAATTGGGAATTAGAACTTTCTGAAGATCATGTAGTTGAGCAAGTGATTCGACCAACTGGGGTAGTTGATCCAGAAATTTCCGTGCGTCCCACAGAAGGACAAATTGATGATTTGTTGGGAGAAATTAAAGATAGAGCCGATCGCCATGAACGAGTGTTAATTACCACATTAACTAAGCGGATGGCGGAAGATTTAACCGAATATTTACAAGACCACGGTATAAGGGTAAGGTATTTACACTCCGAGATTACTTCTATTGAGCGCATTGAAATTTTGCAGAACTTGCGCGAGGGGAAATTTGATGTATTAGTTGGTGTGAACTTGCTGCGGGAAGGTTTAGATTTACCTGAAGTTTCCTTAGTAGCAATTATGGATGCAGATAAAGAAGGTTTCTTACGAACCGAGCGTTCCTTAATTCAAACTATTGGTAGAGCCGCGCGTCACATCCAGGGACAGGCGATTTTGTATGCCGATAATATGACAGGTAGCATGATTAAAGCTATTGATGAAACAGATAGACGGCGTGGTATTCAGACAGCACATAATCGACTGCATGGGATTACACCGCAACCAATTGTCAAAAAATCAAGTAACGCGATTTTGGCATTTTTAGATGTATCTCGGCGGTTAAATGCAACTGATTTGAAAGTTGTAGATGAACATATAGATGAACTGCCATTAGAACAGATTCCAGGGTTGATTACTCTGTTAGAAGCACAGATGAAAGAGGCGGCGAAGAAACTGGAATTTGAAGAGGCGGGGAAATTGCGTGATCGCATTAAACATCTGCGGGATAAAATGTTAGGAAATTAACGTGAATCTTATACTCACGAAACAGTAGTTACCCGCACAGAAAGGTTATCCCTTGGGTGACAAAGCGCTCAACTTGCCACCAAGAAGCGATAATGGATAAGATGCCATTTACGTTTTAAGAGTGTGGTAGCCATGACTGAGTTACTTGAGCGTGCGATCGCGCAACTGAAAACTCTACCTGTTGCCGAACAGGATGCGATCGCTGCTCGTTTCCTTGCCGAGATAGAGGATGAGCAAAGATGGAAGGCTCAGTTTGAATCTACAACAGATGCTCAGTGGGATCGGCTAGCTGATGTGGTACGGCAGGAAATTGCTGCTGGCGACATCACTCCTCTAGCTGACGTTTTTCCCTCTGAGCAATGAAGTCAAGTGTTACGAAGGTATTTCGCAAGAAACTTGATGGGCTTCCTGCATCAGTTCAAGAGCAAGCTGCCAAAGCCTATGCTCTTTGGCGTTTAGATCCTTACCACAATAGTCTTCAGTTCAAACGAGTTAGCCAGCGCCAACCAATATATTCGGCTCGTGTTAGTTTAGACTACCGCGTTCTTGGCTTGTTGCAGGATGATCATATTTACTGGTTCTGGATTGGCGCACATGCAGAGTATGATGAACTGCTTCAGAAATTGTAGCGCCAGCAGCCTAACCGTTAGCTTTTCCATGCGCGTAGGCGTAGCCCGTCGTAGACATCGCCAGTAAAGCATCTACGGGATAAAATACTTGCTTAGAATAGTGCAGTTTGAAACCGAAGCCAACCGACAATTTAATAAATGATCGACGAGGATGCATAGACGCACCGAGAAATATATAGTTTGAGGTTGAAATGCAAGTGGAAGGCAGATTTAGGAGGCTTACTTGCTAAGATCGAGAACAGTTATACACATTTTTTGTTATCAATATGAGACAGGTAATCGTGTATCGAGATGAAGATGGCTACTGGATTGTAGAGTGTCCCAGCCTAAAAGGTTGTCTTAGCCAGGGTAAGACTAAACAGGAAGCGCTTTCCAATATCAAAGAGGCGATCTCAGGTTACATCGCCGCGTTGGAGGAGGATGGCTTGCCTGTTCCAGAAGATAACTTTGAAACGTTTCTGGTACTCGTGTGAGCAAACTACCGAGCATTTCAGGAAGAGATTGCACCAAAGCCTTAGAAAAGGTGGGTTTTTACGAAAAGCGTAGGCAAAGTAGCCATATTATTCTACGACGAGATGAACCGTTTGCTCAAGTTGTTGTCCCAGATCATCAGGAATTAGCTAAGGGTACGTTGCGGGCAATAATTCGGGATGCTGATTTAAGCGTAGAGGAATTTATTGCATTGCTATAGGGCTGCACTGGCTGAGGCGATCGCATTAAACATCTGCGGGATAAAATGCTAGGACGTTAATGTGAAACTTATACTCACGAATCAGCAATAACCCACGCAGAAAGGTTATCCCTTGAGTGACAAAGCGCTCAACTTGCCACCAAGAAGCGATAATGGATAAGATGCCATTTACGTTTTAAGAGTGTGGTAGCCATGACTGAGTTACTTGAGCGTGCCGCAGCTACGCCCGTCGTAGACATCGCGCAACTGAAAATACCTGTTGCCGAATAGGATGCGTAGGCGTAGCCCGCCGCAGGCATCGCTGCTCGTCTTCTTGCCGAGATAGAGGATGAGCAAAGATGGAAGGCTCAGTTTGAATCTACAACAGATGCTCAGTGGGATCGGCTAGCTGATATGGTCAATCTCTCGGTTGTGGTTGACTTAACACACGGTTTCTAGAAAATGTTGATGGTACCATTGAAAAGCAAGATGAAATTAGAAAATGTCGCAATCTGAGTGTCTTCAACGAACAGTGCGCCTGTACTGCTGTTGAGCGTAACCGCATCGAGAGCGTCTGTATCTATTCCGAAACCTTCGGCGGAAATCCAAATCTCATCATCATCAGATATGTTATTGAAGTCAGTGATGGTATCAATTCCTTCATCTGGGGAATTAAAGTAAAATTTATCGGCACCGTCTCCGCCTGTAAGTATGTCCTTGCCCAAGCCTCCAACTAGGTCGTCATTACCGTCTCCGCCTGCAAGTATGTCGCTGCCCAAGCCTCCAACTAGGGCGTCATTACTGGCATTACCTTGTAACACGTCATTGCCATCATTGCCAATCAGGCTATCATTGCCAGCGCCACCGAAAAGGTTGTCAGCACCCGCCCCACCTTCTAAGGTGTCATTACGGGTGCCGCCAGTCAGCACGTCGTTGCCATCATTGCCAATCAGCTTATCATATGCCAGCGCCACCCAAAAGGCTGTCATTACCAGTACCACCATTTAAGATATCGTCACCAAAGCTGCCATTCAGGGTGTCATTACCAGACGGGCTATTAGCATTGCCACCCCTAGCCCATCCATATAATATGTCATTTCCCGAAGTTCCATTTCTTGTGTCAGAACCTGTGGTGCCGTAGATAGTTGCCATTTTTGTTTTTTCCTAACTTTACTAATTGATATTCAGGGTAAAAGTCACCTTATCATATTTGCAGAAATGGATTTATCGATCAACAGTGATGACAGGGTTGTTTGGCGATTAGCTCAGGAAAATCAGATGATTTTGCTTACAGCTAATCGCAGCATGAAAAAGAAAGATTCGCTCGAACAAGTCATACGTGAAGAAAATACCTTAGCATCGTTACCCGTAATTACGATTGGCAATGCCGATCGACTGCTAAACGACTCTGAATATCGAGGTCAGTGTGTTGAAAGTCTGATTGAAATTGTGCAAGATACAAGATAGTTATCGAGGTGCAAGGCGAATCTTCATCCCGTAATGTGGTTAACTATTCGTTCATTGCGATCGCATTAATCATCAGCGAGATAAAATGTTGGGACATTAACGTGAATCTTATGCTGACCAATATTCGCCTAATTAGTGTTCAAGAATATCACCGAATGGCGGAAATGGGGATTTTTCATCCTGAAGAACGCTTAGAATTAATCGCGGGACAAATCATCAAAATGTCAGCAAAAGGAACTGCTCACGAATCAGCAATTACCCGCACAGAAAGGTTATTACGTCAACGTTTGGGTGACAAAGTTTTATTAAGAATCCAGTCACCAGTGCAACTTGACGATTACTCGGAACCAGAACCAGATATTTCAGTAGTGAAGCTGAATCCATTAGATTATGAGGATCACCATCCCAATGCTTCGGAAGTGTTTTTACTAATTGAAATAGCTGATTCTAGTCTTAAATATGATCGAGAAGTAAAAGCGATCGCTTATGCTAAGTCAGGTATTATTGAGTACTGGATTGTAGATGTGAATGGACGCAAGTTGTATATGTATCGTCTCCCTAGTCCAGACGGATATCACAGTGAGAGCATACTTGCAGAGGATGTGACAATTTCACCTTTAGCCTTCCCTGATTGTGCTATGGCTATTCGGGAATTATTACGAAAAATCTGAGAGGCGATCGCCAGAAAGCATTTACGAGATAAAATGCTAGACCGTTAGTGCTTGGTCAGGGTAGCAATTCGGTGGATGTAGAAATAGCCGTACTCAGGTACAAAATCAAGTGAATATACGGAATACTTTTGAAGAATAATCCAGTAGAACTATTTTTTAGCATATGTTCTAAATTGGAAAGTTAAATATAGGGTAAAGCTTAATATGTCAGAGACAACTAAAGAAGAAAGCAGGGAGAATCACAAGAGAGGTATTCCTCTGTATATTGATCAGAGCGAACCTAAAATTAACGATCCAGCCTTATCCGAATCTTATACTGGCTGGCGTGGATCTAATGAGATATCTTTTAAGTTACTCCAATGTCTTGAAGCGATGCGGGATCTTTCAAAGATTATGGAGAGTCTAGCTAATTTCGACGATCACAATGCCGATCAACGATTAGTAAAGCAACTCTCATCTCCTCTCTATGCAATGGTAGGTGGCATTTTAGATATGTTTAATGAATTAGAAAGTAATGCTAAAAATTATACTTTACTAGCATCTCCTCAGCATAAAGAAATTATAAATAAAAAGAAGCAATTTATATTAGATGTAATAGATAATCAAAGTAATTTACGAATTGTGAGAGACAAAATAGACTCACATATAGACAAACAGGCAGTAATTAAGCCCCAAGATTACTGGTCAAAAGTAGATATTTGTGATTTCTTAAAATTGATGGGAGGCTGCTTAGAGCAAATCTTCTATTTACTTTCTCTGAATGTTTATGGCTGGACAAGAGAAAGTGGTCATCCTGATATATAGAGTTTAATGAGCGTTGATGGTAAGGTAGTTGACTTTTATATGCAAAATGGTCAACCTCATTCCATCATAAATGTAACTTTGGTAAAGTCGCCAAAATATGGCGTATTAAGCGAGATTAAAGCCTTTATTCAACTATTTAATGAGGTGGCACGCAAATATCAAGGCGTAGAATTGATAGAAATTTTAGAAAAGGATGACACAGAATTAAAGCAATAAATATAATTGCGAGAGATAATTTGTCATCAGGAATTACAACACTCATTGGATTCTGCCGAAGAAAATTGAATTATTCTGATTTAAAGATAAACGATTCTGCATGGTAGCGACAGCAGTTGAACACTGCTTTAGTGTAGACGGAACATAGGTTATCGGTGAGAGTTCAAGGTTAGTAGCCGCCGTACCACCAGAAAGTTTTTTTTTCAAAGCGATCACCTAATTTGCTCCCATCTGAAAAGCACATACCATTTATAACAAGCATAATCGCCTACAATTGTGATTCTGGCACAGTATGCGATCGCCCATTTGTACAGACAAGTGCAGTTTGAAACCGAAGTAACAGATGCGTAATAAGAGTATACATGGAGGATAAATAACATATATCCTAAGCCAGACGGATGTGAAAAAATAGTTACAGCAGATTGCAGGTTTATGAAGTACAGTAGCAACAGTCTGTAAACCAGTTT
>NZ_CAXTNE010000178.1:0-16879 GCF_964245445.1 uncultured Nostoc sp. | reverse complement strand
GCCCCCTGCCCCCTTTCCTCTTCACTAAATGACAACTGACAAAATTGCTATGGCTGTAATTCGCTTAATTCTATTGGTGGCAGTACTGGGAGGACTAACGCTGTTATTAGTCCAAAATTTCTCACCTGCCCTATCGCTAGTATTTTTGGGCGTGCGAACTCAACCATTACCACTAGCTATATGGATTTTGTTTAGTACTGCCACTGGTGCTTTCACATCTATATTGATTGCTACCTTGTTTAACTTATCTAATTATTTTGGAGGAAGACAACGCCAAACTCCTGACCGCCGAAGCACAACGCCTCGTGCGAAGGCAACCCGTAGAGAAGAACCTACATCTCGTCCTGCCAGTTCTCCACCACCAGCTAGTAAAAAAGAAAAGCCTACTAGTGATGTCTTTGATGATTGGGAGACAAATGGCACTAAAGATGATGATTGGAACTTTGATGAAAAGTCAGAGGAAACACCTACTTCTAATTCTCAAGCTCAACAGCCTAAAGACTCTAAAACTTACGAACGTCAATCAGAAGCCAAAAGCAGTTCTCAATCTGGTTCAGTTTACTCTTACAGCTACCGGGAACCAAAAAATACGGCTGCGGGAAAAACTGAATCTGTTTATGATGCTGATTACCGGGTAATCATCCCCCCTTATCAGCCGCCGACTACCAATCAAGCCGATGATGATGATGATTGGGAATTTTTTGATGATGATGATTTTGAAGATGATGGTAAACGCCCCCGTCGGTGAGATGTAGCAGGCTACGTCTCTACTTGATGCCACACCGCTCTCTAGACTCTTGCTTGACCTTACCAGTCATGGCAGCTTCCTGCAAAGTCATGAAAGCATTAAAATCTTCTAAGTCATACCGGGTAGTCAACAGTTGTCGTAGTTGATTTTCAGCTTCTACTGTCAAATAGCCAGTTTTTAAAGCTTTTTGTACAACATCACGAATTCGAGTCATAGTTGACGCCTCATCCATCCTATATTTATTCATTCAGGCTTATTGGGGTGAAATATGCAGTAGTCTTTGTGCCGAAATTTCAACTTGACAAGCTTTTCTGGGCGATCGCAGGATATAAGTCATTATTTACACCTTTATAGGAAACATTTAATTGGTTAGGGCTTGTTATAACTGAACTTTTAGAATAACAACCCTGTGCTAGTAGAAACACAGTATTGTGTATACTTAAAATTACCCACCAGAGTGAAAATTCGGATTATTTAAATAGACAGAAATTGTTTAGATAAAGTTTCAAACAAGCTATATTAATTTTTTAGTTAAGCATAGCGATCGCTATGCAGCAAATACCAAGTTACATCAGGGATATTACTAGATTTCCGAGAAATTCATCGTTTATTATTTATGGTAATTTCACAGAAGAATCTTAATCTATTGTCTTAGTTACTTTAAATACATTAATAACAATAATAACGACAGTGGATTCATCTTAAATAGAAGATGAATTTGTAGAACTTAAAAATAAATAAAAGCTTTCAAATAAATTCAAGTTTATAGCTCATTTCTTCTGGCTCAAGAACTTACCAGATTAAAATTAAACTTCTCAATATTTCCCCAATTGAGTAGCGGTTCTGAGCGCAGTAAATAATTCCTGCGTGCATAATAAAGCCACTATGATGAAGTTTCACAAAGTCATCATCATGGGTGAAAATTACCCGATTCTGAGACATTGCAAAATAAAGCTGTTCTCCATCTGATGCAGCTATCAGTCCTGTTTCTGATGTAGTCGTCACATCAATACCACGACGACGTAAGCCATCCGCTATAGCATTACTGACATTCTCATCTAGGTGGAATCGAATTTTTTGTGTCATTTCGATTCTTTAGTTTCTCTTGCAGAATCGAAGGGGTTTTAGCCTGTACTTCTCTAACAAAGGCTTCTCCTTCTGCAATTTCTTGCCTGATCTCATCTTGATGATCGTGGTAATAAGCTAGAGCAGCATAGACATCAGCTAAAGTTATACTGGGATAATGATAAACGATTTCGTCAGGCGAAAGCCCCATGCGTTCGTGCCAAATAACAATATCTTGCACTCTAATTCGGTGTCCAGCAATACGTGGTTTACCCCCATCTGGAGTAATTTCAATGTGTTCTGAGATTACTGGTATCTTAGACATTTTATCCAAGAAACACTCCTATAAGAACAAATTATATTTTAATTATCACCTGATTAGCGATCGCTTTTCCAGTGTTGTGGGTGATAAAGTGCATTGGCGCATCCTAACTCAGGCATTGCTTGAATACGCACGTATGAGTCGTTAAGTTTATAATTTAAAACTGTGACTCAGAACTCAGAATTGGAGCGAAGCAACTGGTGAGTAGCTTATTACAAGGAGTCAACTTGTACTTAATTGGGATAATGGGCGTTGGTAAGACGACAGTAGGGCGCTTACTGGCGAAGGAATTGGGTTATGGGTTTGTGGATACTGATAATGTTATTGCCCAAGCAACAGGTAAATCTATCAATCAGTTATTTGCACAAGTTGGTGAAGCAGGCTTTCGCCAGTTAGAAAGCGACGTGCTTTCACAAGTTTGTGCTTTTACAAAGTTAACTATTGCAACCGGTGGGGGCATTGTACTGCGGCGAGAAAATTGGGGTTATCTGCACCACGGTTTGATAGTGTGGCTAGATACGCCAGTGGAGATAATTTACAGCCGTTTAGCTGAAGATACCACAAGACCACTGCTGCAAGATGCTGATCCTAAAGGGAAATTGCGATCGCTCCTCGAACAACGTACACCACTTTACTCTCAAGCCGATTTGCACATCATTGAGCGAGAGGGAGAAACACCTGAAGACGTTGCCAAGCGAGTACTTGAGGCAATTCCTAGCGTTCTGAAAACACAAGTTTCTCATTAGGAAGACTCTAATTACCAAATTTTGGCCATCCGTAAGATAAACCCTGGTAATTCTGGATTATCGGTAACTGCTTCGGGATTTTCCAAAATTTCAAGTTCTCGATTAGGACGGTAAACGTAGACTTTTCGATTCTGCCGATCAATTAACCAGCCTAATGATGCACCGTTATCGATGTACTCCTGCATTTTGTCTTGTAATTTTATCAGGCGGTCGCTAGAGGAGCGTAACTCAATAACAAAGCTGGGACAAATTGGTGCAAATGAGGCTTTTTGTGCATCTGTTAAGGCGTTCCAACGCTCCAGTTCAATCCAAGAAGCATCAGGGGAACGCATCGCTCCATTAGGTAGCGTAAAACCTGTACTGGAGTCAAAGCCTATCCCAGTGCCATCTTGTTCAGTCCAATACCCAAGCTGTGCAGCAATGTTAAAGTTACGGTTGCCCGTATCTGAAAAAGCTGGTGGCATAATGATGACTTCCCCATTGGCAGTACGCTCAATTCGTAAATCTCCATTGGCTTGGCAGAATTCGTAGAACTGCTCATTTGTCATCTGCACAAGCGAGGGGAAATTTACCGTTAGGGGTGTGCTTTCAGTTTGAATTAGCAGCGTGGTCATTTTCATTCCCTAGCTTCAGCCGAATGATTTCAATTCTAGAGGTTTGAAGGAGCGATCGCTGTTATGTTGTGTCCGGTAATGTGGGAATAGTTAATTTGTAAGGTGTGTTACTTCATTAACGCAGCATCTTGATCTGTCTCATCCGTCCTATAGGATTGACTCTAGAGCTTGAAGTTTTACCGCTGTGTCACGAAAGAATTCAATGGATATTGAAGAGTTTTTTAGTCGTTTAGATGTAGGGGAAAATGATTTTTCAGGAGTCGATCTCAGTGGTGCAGACCTAAGCGAAGTTGACTTGTCTGGCATTAATTTCAGTGGTGCTGATTTGAGTGGGGCGATCCTCTGTAAAACTAAGTTATGGGGTGCTGATTTAAGAGACGCTAATCTGAGCGGTGCTGATTTACGTGGTGCTGATTTGAGAGTTACTCGTATGGAGAGCGTCAATCTCGAAAACGCTAATTTATTGGAAGTTAACTGGCACGGCGCGGAAATGTATGGGGCTTATTTCTACAATACGGTTATGCCAGATGGTGAACTCGTAACTGAACCAAACAGCTATGGCTGATCAGTACAAACATACTCGACTTTGGCATCAGAGATTGTGAGGAGTTACAAAGTCTTCTACACTGACTGAAATAGGTTTTAACTCTCTCTGTTAGGCTCCTCATGACGGTCAACGATTCTGAATACATCAGGCAAGCTGAAGCCACTCGTGTACGTGTACTAAGCGAAGCACTACCTTATATTCAACAATTCGCCGGTCGCACTGTTGTTGTCAAATACGGTGGCGCAGCGATGAAAGATAGCACACTCAAAGACAAAGTTATCCGCGACATTGTATTCTTATCCTGCGTGGGCTTGCGTCCAATTGTAGTACACGGCGGTGGCCCAGAAATTAACAGTTGGTTAGATAAGCTGGGAATCGAACCGCAGTTTAAGAATGGTCTGCGAGTCACTGATGCTGCCACAATGGATGTGGTGGAAATGGTTTTAGTTGGTCGAGTTAATAAAGAAATTGTCGCGCTAATTAACCAAGCTGGTGGATTGGCTGTAGGACTTTGCGGTAAAGACGGTAATCTATTTACAGCGCGTCCCCAAGGTCAAGAAGGCATCGGTTTTGTCGGGGAAGTCAGCAATGTGAATATCAAGATTTTGGACACCCTGGCTAGCAATGGCTATATTCCGGTAGTGTCCAGTGTCGCCGGAGACGAGACAGGGCAAGCTTATAATATTAACGCCGATACTGTAGCTGGAGAAATCGCTGCTGCACTGGGAGCAGAAAAGTTAATTTTACTGACTGACACCAGTGGAATTTTAAAAGATTACAAAGACCCATCTACTTTGATTCCAAAAGTAGATATTCGTGAAGCCCGCGAACTGATTGCCAATGGTATAGTTAGCGGTGGGATGATTCCCAAAGTCAGTTGTTGTGTGCGATCGCTTGCTCAAGGAGTCCGTGCAGCACACATCATCGATGGTCGCATTCCCCACGCCCTGTTACTCGAAATCTTTACTGATGTTGGGATTGGGACAATGATTCTGGGTTCGCAGTTTACGTAGTAAGAGTTAGGAGTTTAGAGTTTGGAGTAAAAAGTTCTTCCTCATCTGCCTCATCTCTTTACCTACGGTGTACACACAAGTACTTTCGTTCACAACACAAGTCTTTTTTGAGCCTTTGAGGGAATGAAACAGCTTTGCTTTTCAAAAGGGGTTGGGGGGATTAAAAGTGTGTGGAGCCACTCTAAAAGACTTGTGTGTATACGGTAGTATCACTTTAACGGGGATAAATGAAAACCCGCGATCGCCCGCCGCTAAATGGTGTACGTCGCCATGAGTTATCTATAATCACCGGATTAACTATGGTTGAGTCGCGAATTGCCGGATTAATCAAAGTCGGATTAATCAAGGTGGAATTTCTCACGTTCTGCCTGAACTGGGGATAGTAATAATCAGGGTAATTATTGCGTTGTGGCATGAGTCCCGTTGCTGGGTCTACAGGCATAGGTGTGGGAATCGGACTACCATAAATAAAGGAACCGACAGCAGGCGATCGCCTGACTCCATAATCGGGTGTGAGAATCGGATTACCATAAATGAAGGAACCCACAGCAGGCGATCGCCTAGCTCCATAAGCACCATCAATCACGATCACAGACTGTGCAGAAGCTGGAGCAATGCTTACACCCATAACTGCTAAACTCATGGCGGCTTCGAGCCAATTTAGTTGCAAATGCTTGATTTTTAACATATTTTGCTCACCTGCATTTGATATCGGAATTTTTAATTAGAAAATAGTCGCACCTACTTAGTTAAAATTTTAGAAGTTTATTTACTTTTAGGTTGCCAGCTTTTGAAAAAATTCCAAAAAGATTGCTGGTATTGGCAAAATTAAAATAGTGCTGATTTTTGTATAAACCGTGAGTGTAGAAAGTTTAGAAATTGCTAAAACCCGCTATCAGGCTGGGAAAGCTGCCTTTGAAAATGGGCAATACCGCGAAGCCGTAGAAAATTTAGAAAAGGCCAGCGCCCTGTTAGCTCGTAATTCTCGCCTTGGGGGGGAAGTAGAAATCTATCTGGTGACAGCTTATGAAGCAGCTGGACGCACCGATGATGCGATCGCTCTTTGCGAAAGACTCAAACGCCATGCCCATTTTGAAATTGGCAAACAAGCGCGACGGATGCTTTACATCTTGAAAGCACCAAAGCTGAAAAGACCCAGCGAGTGGATGACCGAAATCCCAGACTTGGGCGCACTATCCGATAATGAACTCAAAATTTCTGTACCTGCTAAGTCTACTAAATCTTCTGTGCAGCAAAAGCCTAAACCTGCCGAGCCAGAATTCGTTGACCTCAGTCAGGTCAATACCAGAGATAATCGCTTTATCTGGGTGGCGCTAATTGCCATTGGTTTTACCATCTCGTACTTGGTTTGGTTGAATTTTTCAGGAACCCCAAGCTGATAACAACTCACATTGGATTAGTCATCTACTATGAGCAGTAATTTCAGCTGAATGTGGAGTTATTTAACTGAACAAGAATAACCATTTAGTTATGGTTATTAAAAATGGTTCAGATGATACTTCGTTTTTTCCACCTTTGAAACTTTTGCTTGCGGGGCGTTTTCAGCAATTACTGCTTTTGACCAATTTCAGCCCCGCACTAAAACATTAACTCTACTTTTCTCTTGCCAAATCACAATACTACAGTATTATTATATACCAAGAGAAGTTAATTTTATAAGCAATAATGGTATACATGTGCTGTCATCTTAGCAATATATTTCCAATTATACTCTTCAGCTAGCTGGAGGTTATGCTTTCCCATCAAAAATAGCTCATAGTCATTTTCTAAAGCAGAATTCATAGCTTTAGTTAAGCCATTTTCATCATCTATTTCATATAAAAATGCCCCTGCATCGTCAAGCACTTCTCCAATACAAGCTTTGCGTGGTGCTATACAGGCTCTACCGAAGGACATTGCTAAAAGTACTGCACCCGATGTTAAAATATCTCGGTAGGGAAAGATAACTGCATCACAAGCATTCATGTAAAGTTGAACTTCATCAGTTGGAACGAAGCCTGGAAAAAACTTGATTCTTTGATCATTAGCAATCTTCTCCCTAAGCATATCTGTCATTTCTTGACTATCTTTGTGAACTCTGCCAGCAATGACTAATTGGATTTTTTCACTATGTAGTTGATTGAACGTATCTATAAGTTCAAATACTCCTTTGTAGGGACGAATTGAACCAAAGAAGAGAAAAACAAGATTAGAATGTTTTAAACCTAATCTTTCTCGGGCAGTTGCTTTTTCAATCTTATTTTCGTAAAAGTCTATGTAATTACCATGTGGAACAACAAAGACTTTATCTTTGTTCCTTATATAAAACTCCTTTACAACCTCTTCTTTTGCCACTTGGCAATGAGTAATGATAGCGTTAGATAATTCAGCTACAATAATGCTATAAATTCGATCGAAAGTTAAGTTTATGTTTTCATGATTTTTAAGATTATGTACTGTCCAAACAATTTTTATACCAAGTAATTTTAGTAAAAGTAGCTGAAATACAACTATTAATAATTTGAGTATATTAAATTGATTTTGATATGTGAAAAATGGATCTAACCAATGCAAATGTACGAAATCTACCTTCTCACGTAAAATTACTAAGTGTAAAAAAAAAGTTGTTGAAGATGAAATGCTTGGGAGTGCTAATTCAATACCTACTTTTTCTAAATTATCAATTAGCTGTGTTATGTAGGGGTTCCCATCAACAAATGCTTTAGGTAGAAAAATCGATTTTATATTTTCCATTTTTCATTTTACATTTTAGAGGTCGTTTAAAGTTTACATAAGTAATTTGTCAATGTTGTGTCAAGAGGATGTAACCTTTGCGACTGCTCGTAAATTAAAAGTCAAGAGTTATGCTAAAAAAGCTGCGACTCAATTTCAGCTCTTTGTTTAGCTTGTTGCTGCTGGTGTTTTCTTTGTAGGCGATCGCTAACCAATTACATCAGTACAAATATCGTGATATTTTTAACTCTTTAGCAGCATTCCCAAAAGTTGCTTCATCTGGGCAATTTGGCTCACAGCCTTGGGTTATCTAGTGATGATTGGGATATTTTGGAGTTTAGTTACAAGAGAAAGCAGTTCTTGTTGGAGCAAAGAAGTATTAATGAAAACTTGAGTTGTGGATTTAGAACCACACTTGTATAAAAAAATGTATCGAACAAAAGCTCTGCCTTCCGTTCAGGAGGCAGAGCCTTGTTGATCGTTCTGTGGCAGCAGTTTTAGGTTCACTGTTAGCTGATCGTGGAGCTTATAAATTCTATATTTGCTGCCTTAACGGGCAATATTTACCACCTGCCAAAATAATTTTGGCGCAATCACGAAAATTGACAAGACGTATACTATGATACCTACAATTATAGAAATAACTAGTAACGCAAAAGAACTGATTAATGTATTCAAAAAATATTTAACGATAAAAATAGCAATCAGCATAATTATTGTTCCTACTAGAGGCACACAACCTTGGCGCAGATAAGTTCCTACATCAATGCGAATCAACTTCCAAACTACCCAAATATCGAGGGGTGCCATTAAATAACTTCTGAGAACGTAAGCTGCTGCAACAGCAACAATTCCCCATTTAACTGATATAGCGAAGACAATAACATTACAGACGGCTTGTACAAAATCTAAAGCTAATTTCCAAGAAGGTTTTCCTACAGCCATTATCACAGGGGCATTGAAATAAAAATAAGCATAAATAATACCCATAAGATTCAAAACCTGCATGACTGGAATACTTGGTGACCACTTTTCTCCAAATATAACCAATACTATTTCAGGTGCTAATATTACCGTGGCCATGAACCCTGGAAAAGTAATTAAACTTGTAAGTTGGATTCCTTTATAAAGCGCATTACGTAATCTTTCAGGTTCTTCTTGTAATCTGGAAAAGGTAGAAAGAGAAACTTTTGAAATAATGACAGTTAGTAATTGCGTTAAATTTAGCAGCAAACGATAGGCAACGCTGTAATACCCTAAAGCAGTAGAACCTAGGAAATAGCCGATTAAAAAATCGTCAGAACGGCGGTTTAGAAAGTTAAATAAATTCATCCCCATTACATTCACTCCAAAGGCAAATAGTTCTTTGAAGTGTTTTGGCGAAAATCTGAATCCTGGACGCCAGTCACTTACCCACCAAAGTACTAAAACTTGTGCAAAGCTATTGGTTAATTGCTGACCGACAAGGCTCCAGACTCCAAATCCCATAAACGCCATAGTTACGCCGACTATCCCGCCAAGAATTACTGCTAACAATGAGCGTATAGCAAGGGATTTGAAAGCTAGTTTTCGTTGAAAAATTGCTTCTTGAACACTACTAAAACCACTGATTAGAAATCCTAGAGATAAATAGCGGATTATTGGCGTAATCTGTGGCTCTTTGAATAAATTACCAATTAATCCAGCACAAGCAATACTTAATATTGCTACCAGACCACTGACTGCTAAATTAGTCCAAAAGGCAGTATCTAAATGTTCTTTTTCTATATGTTGACGTTGCACAATTGCTTGGGAAAGACCTTGGTCAATAAAAATTTGCAAAAAATTCAAAAATATGGTAGATAGAGCAACTAGACCAAAAGTTTCTGGCCCTAGCAAGCGTGCCAGTATGAAGAAAATACCGAGGGCAATAACTTGACGTCCCCAACTGTCTAGAGCAGACCACAGTACTCCTTTAACAGCTTTTTGTCGTAAATTTGATGAATCTTTACGTGATTGCATTACAGAGTTAACCCCTGAAATAATCTATAATGAATGTAGCTTTTTGTGTCTGCTTAAATTGTCTGTTTGGTTTGCAACGATTACAGTTACATGCTCTTGTGATAAAACTAAATTGTTATACATCGCCTTAGTTCTTATCCAAATTTTCTAATCCAAAAACGACAAAGCAAAATATTATTAGTTAAGTAATTGATATAATCTTCCGAAAAATAATTTTTCAAATTTAAGTAATTATCCCTTCAAGATCATACTACCTTTTGCAAATTTGTAGTCATTGAATAAACTTTACCAGTCTGTTGCGAACTTTCCTAAAATTATAGAAACTGGTGTAGAAACCTTGAACACCAGATTGCCTTGCGTTGAGGTAAAAGTCAAGATTGGTTAAAAAGTTTGACTTTTTGAGAGACTTATAGTTATGAATTCTTCAATTTTCGGACAGATTTTCTTGTGGTTAATCAGATTAATCAGACCATTTAGTTTTGTATTGACACTCAATGGTCGAAATCGAATGAACCGCGTCTTTCCCATGCGAAATCCTATTCTGTGGTTAGTGCTGTTAACATCCCTGCTACTGACTGGCTGTGTTAAGTACGATGTAGGGCTTAACTTTGACAACTCAAATAGTGGCGAACTAGTACAGCATATTAAGTTGGGAGAGCGGCTAACTAGTTTTAGTGGCGATTCTGTGTACGAATGGTTGAATAGCATAGAGCGCCGCGCCCGTCAACTAGAAGGGAAAACACAGCGAGTTTCCCAAGAAGAAATCATTGTCACAATTCCTTTTAGTAGTGGTAGGGAATTACAAGAGAAGTTTAACGAATTTTTTAACTCCCGTGCAAATCAAGCCTCTGAGTCAGTGGGGAGCCAATCTGACTCAGAACTGCCGAAAATTGAATCAAATGTACTCTTGGAGCAGAACAATTTTTTACTTTTAGTCCGAAATCGGTTAATTTATGATTTGGATTTGCGATCGCTATCTCTAATTGCCAGCAAAGGTAACGTCTTGGCTAATGCTGGTTCAATTCTCGACTTGGAATTTAGCTTAAAGACTCCTTGGGGAGCCAAAAATATTCAACTAACTGAAACTGCCATAGAGCCAGAAAAAAATGGCAATCGATTAGTGTGGAAACTCCAGCCTGGTGAGCTAAACCACATAGAAACCATTTTCTGGCTTCCCAGTCCCCTTGGTATTGGTGCGTTGTTAATTATCGTGTTTGTCTGGGGAGGATTGTACTTGAGATACAATTTCATGCCAGATCCCAGACTTCAGTTTTCTCCCAAAGTAGCAGTAAATAGGGAATAGGGAATAGGGAATAGGGAATAACTTTAGTTCTGGGTTTAGAGCCGCACTCAAAAAGAAAAATTATGCTGAGATTGCTTGCAACGACGCATAAAGCGTTCTTATTCCAATCCCACAACTTCAGTCGTCACTATTCCCCATTCCCCATTCCCTATTCCCGTTGTTTGCTGCCATACCAACGTTCAGCAAGTGTACTGAGCTGATGAAGTACATCAACGAGTTCCTGACCACGTTCTGTGAGACCGTAAGTCACTTGGGGTGGAACAGTCGGTTCATACTGGCGATAAATAATTTCTGCTGCCTCAAGCATCCTCAGCCTTTCAGTTAGAACTTTGGTAGAGATGCCCTCAACTAGGTGTTTCAATGCACCAAAGCGAGTAGCCCCACTATTACACAACACCCACAGTATATACATTGTCCAGGGCCCTGATAGTAAGGACATCAGAATACTGACAGGGCAAGCATCAGGATTTTTAGAGACAGACATCGATAAGTTAGCTAAAATTGTGCGACAGTTACTTTCTAGTAACTACTTTACTTTAGTAACTAGTTACTTTTAGTATCTAATGTAATGCTTTGAAATTTAGACTCAAAAAAAGTAAAAGCAGAAATCTTAGCTAATCAGGAGATATTTGGTGGTAAAGATTTTACATATTGATTCCAGCCCCCGTGGTGAGCGATCGCACTCCAGAGAACTATCTAAGGAATTCGTCAGTGGTTGGAGGGCAACACATCCCGAAGATGCGATCGCCTATCGAGATATAGGGCATCACACAATTCCTCACGTTAATGAAGCTTGGATTGCGGCGGCATTTTCACCACCAGAAACCCATACCCCAGAATTAACTGAGGCACTTAGGATTTCTGACGAACTGATTGATGAGTTTTTGGCAGCCGATCGCTACGTCTTTGGAGTGCCAATGTACAACTTCAATATACCTTCCACTTTTAAGGCTTACATCGACCAAATCGTTCGCGCTAACCGGACTTTTGCTATAGATGCTCAAGGCTTAAGAGGATTAGTCGAGGGTAAAAAGGCGGTTATCATTACAGCTCGCGGCAGCGACTTTAGCCCGACATCTCCTTTCGTTGCCTACGACTTCCAAGAACCATACCTACGGGCGATTTTCGGTTTTATTGGAATTACAGACATTCAATTTATTAACGCTAATAGCCTGAACGAGGGAGATGCCCGTACCCAATCTCTATCAGAAGCACGGGCAGCAATTAAAAATTTAATTACCCAGTGGTAATGTGATGCGAGGTATTGAGCATTACCGCAAGTCAAAAGTCAAAAGTTTTGTATATCAAGGCTTTTGCAGGGCATTGGGAAGAGGACAAGGGGAAAGACTCGTTGCAAGTTCTCCCAAGTCACCTTGTCCCCCTGTCCCCAACAAGAACTGCCCCCTGCCTCTTCTTCACGGTGACAACCGCTCAATTTTCCAAGTGTCATTATCTAAACGGCTATAGAGCAAGCGATCGTGCAGACGACTAGGACGGCCTTGCCAAAACTCAATTTCTGTGGGGATCACTCGTAAGCCTCCCCAATGAGGCGGTCGGGGAATCTCCTGATTTTCATATTTGCTCTTAAATTCCTGCAAACGTCGCTCCAGAACTTCTCGGCTTTCTATCACCTCGCTTTGATTAGATATCCACGCTCCCAAGCGACTGTTGGCAGGGCGACTGTGAAAATACTGGTCGGATTCAGTTTCGGAAACTTTCTCCACATACCCCGAAATCCGCACTTGACGTTCCAGTTCTGCCCACCAGAACACTAAAGCCCCCTGAGGATTTTCTGCCAGTTCTTGTCCTTTGTGACTGTTGTAGTTGGTAAAGAAGGCAAAGCCCCGTTCATCAAAATCCTTGAGTAACACCATTCTGGCTGAGGGCTTACCGTCTGGTGTCGCGGTAGCAATGGTCATGGCATTGGGTTCTGGGAGTTGCGCTGCTAGTGCCTGATCGAACCATTTTTTAAATTGGATAAACGGATTGAGGTCAACTTCAAGTTCGCTCAAACCTTCCAAGGTGTAGTCTTTGCGAAGGTCAGCTACGGTTTTGTCCATTTTGATTTACTTCCTTGTTATCAGATACGCTTATACATGTCTTTGTTAAAAATATCTATAAAATATCTATGATGATGATGATCAGCACCATCAAGAATTTTACAAATTCTCCCAAAGAATATCTAAAATAGGTTGCATAAGATGCGCCGTTCGGCCTCCCTTCAACGCCTGTTAATTTATGGTCTAAGCGGCCCGATTATCGCTCTCAATGTCTGGCTGCTGTCCGTGCTTTTTCGCTATTTCCAACATCCTATTACCGTCTTGAGTATTGCGGCAATTTTGGCTTTTCTACTAAATTATCCAGTTAAGTTCTTTGAACGTGCTCAAATTACGCGCACTCAAGCGGTGATTATAGTTTTACTTGCAACGTTAACTCTGTTTGGGATTCTGGGCGTCACCCTAGTGCCGTTGATCATTGACCAAACAATCCAACTGTTAAATAATATCCCTGATTGGTTAGGCGCTAGTCAAAAAAACTTAGAGCAGTTTGAGATGCTGGCAAAACAACGACGTTTGCCAATTGATTTGAGGGTTGTGAGCAGTCAAATCAATGCCAACATTCAGAATCTGGTACAACAACTAGCTTCTGGTGCAGTGGGATTTGCTGGAACACTGCTCTCAGGATTACTTGACTTAGTGTTAGTCATTGTGCTTGCATTTTATATGCTTTTATATGGCGATCGCGTCTGGTATGGTCTGGTCAATCTTTTGCCCTCTAATATTGCAGATCCCCTTACCGCATCCTTGCGCCTAAATTTTCAGAACTTTTTCCTCAGCCAGTTATTGCTAGGACTGTTCATGGTGCTAACCCTGACGCCAATTTTCTTAGTAATGAAGCTGCCCTTTGCCCTGTTGTTTGCCATATTAATCGGTATCTCGGAACTTATTCCCTTTATCGGGGCATCTCTCGGCATTGGTCTAGTGACGATTTTAGTCCTGCTGCAAAATTGGTGGTTGGCAGTTCAAGTTGCCATAGCGGCAATTCTCATGCAGCAGCTTAAAGATAACTTGTTAGCTCCCAGGTTACTCGGCAACTTTATTGGGTTGAATCCCATTTGGATTTTCGTAGCTATTTTGATGGGATTTGAGATTGCTGGGTTGTTAGGGACGCTTGTTGCTGTTCCCATTGCTGGTACTATTAAAGGCACTTTCGATGCGATCAAGAGCGGCAAGCCAAGTGACTTTGTATCAACTGTCACTATTGCTCATAACCCACCCCCTGATTAAGAGGGCAGAGGGGCAGGGGGCAGGGGGCAGGTATCCAAGGTGACAAGGTGACTTGTGAGAACTTGCAACAAGTCTTTTCCCTTGTCCCCAATCCTCCTTGTCCCTTAGTCCTCTTCCCAATGCCCAATGCCCAATCCCCAAAGTTGCACAATCTGATCTCACAATTCACAATGGTGATTGATTACAAATTTCAGGGGATACTGCCAACAGGCAATTCCTGTCATTAATTAACTTAGAACCCGTTGATGGAAGCTTCCGAGCTATTAGAAACAATCACACTCCTGATTTACCAAGCCCAACAGGGAGAAATTGACCCTTGGGATGTCCAAGTGATTGAGGTGATTGACCGTTACTTAGAACTGATGGCACCGGAGGCAATAGGAAGAGGTTATGAATCGGACTTGTCTCAATCTGGACAGGCATTTTTGTCAGCATCAATGCTGGTATTATTTAAAGCTAATACCTTAATGCAATTGTCAACAGTAGGAGATGTCCAGGATGGTGTAGTAGATGATTCCCTATTAGAAGATGAAGACGGAATATTACATCAGGGTCATCGTCTACCATTAGAACGACAATTGCGTCGTCGTGCATCGGCAATGCCGCCACCAAAGCGCCGGGTGACTCTGCAAGAGTTAATTAAGCAATTGCAGATTATGGCGAACCAGCTAAAACTGGTAGAAAAAGTCAGCAAACCGATCCGTCCCAGACGGCTGCCTAGCGTCCAAAGTATGCGGGAGGCGCTGGAGTTAGCTCACCAGGAAAATCTGACGGAAGTAGCTAGGGAACTGGAGCAGGTGTTGAATGTGTCGGCAAGGGAGCTAAATTTAGAACAAAATTGGTTGAATCTAGAACAACTTGTAGAATTGTGGACTCAGACAAAGCTTCTCAATCAAAATGGGTCTGGACATGATTCTAAACACAGTAACGTAGTTAGCGTTTTCTGGGCGCTCCTACTACTTTCAGCTCAATCGAAAGTAGAACTATTTCAAGAGGAGTTTTACCATGAGATTAAAGTTCGGCTACTTACATCAGCTAAGACTGGTAAACCTTTTGAGGAGTCGATGAACTAAAAAAGCGAAAAGCAGCCTGAGAGATAATTTACAGATTTTTGATTCAGTCCCAAAATCCGAGTAAATTGAAAAGATAAGCGATCGCTTGTCATCTAAGTATACCTATGGTTGCAATAACCACTAAATTCCTGTTATCCCTGTTTAAGGGATAACTTAAAGCAGAAATAAAAATTGATGATTAAGTATCACTCGATGAAAGTAAACTGGCTTGTGGTTGAGGAATAAATTTTTATGAAAGCGATGATTCTCGCGGCTGGCAAGGGTACTCGCGTGCGTCCGATTACCTATACAATTCCTAAACCAATGATTCCCATCCTGCAAAAGCCAGTGATGGAGTTCTTGCTGGAACTGTTACGCCAACATGGATTTGACCAAATTATGGTCAATGTTAGTCATTTGGCTGAGGAAATAGAAAACTATTTTCGTGACGGTCAACGGTTTGGGGTGCAAATTGCCTATTCCTTTGAAGGGAAAATTGATGACGACGGTAAACTAGAGGGAGAAGCAATTGGTTCAGCTGGAGGGATGCGCCGCATCCAAGACTTCTCGCCCTTTTTTGACGATACCTTTGTGGTGTTGTGCGGTGATGCTTTAATTGATTTGGATTTAACTGCAGCGGTTAAATGGCATAGAGCTAAAAGCTCGATCGCTACTATTATTACGAAATCTGTGCCCAAGGAAGAAGTTTCTAGTTACGGTGTGGTGGTCACTGACGAAGAGGGGCGTGTCAAAGCTTTCCAAGAAAAACCTTCAACTGAAGAAGCCCTTAGCACCAACATCAACACAGGTATTTACATCTTTGAGCCAGAGGTGTTTAACTATATCCCCTCTGGTGTCGAATATGACATTGGTAGCCACTTATTTCCTAAATTGGTGGAAATCAAAGCTCCCTTCTACGCCATCCCTATGGATTTTGAATGGGTAGATATTGGTAAAGTACCAGACTATTGGCGAGCGATTCGCGGTGTACTGCTGGGTGAAATCAAGAATGTGCAAATTCCTGGTCATGAAGTCGCCCCTGGCATCTACACTGGCTTAAATGTCGCCGTAAATTGGGACAAAGTGGATATCACAGGCCCAGTTTACATTGGCGGGATGACGAGAATAGAAGACGGAGCTAAAATTGTCGGCCCTGCGATGATTGGCCCTAATTGTTGGATATGTAGTGGCGCAACAGTGGAAAACAGCGTGATTTTTGAATGGTCGCGCCTGGGGCCAGGAGTGCGTTTAGTCGATAAGCTGGTGTTTGGACGTTATTGCGTGGATAAAACTGGCGCTGCAATAGATGTTCAAGCGGCTGCTTTAGACTGGCTGATTACCGATGCCCGTCAGACCCCACCATCACATACGCCTCTTGAGTTACAAGCGATAGAGGAATTGTTGGGGACAAACGCAAGTTAGGGTATTGGGGACTGGGGATTGGGGAC
>NZ_CAXTNE010000177.1:0-16899 GCF_964245445.1 uncultured Nostoc sp. | reverse complement strand
CTGCCCCCCTGCTCCTTTAACTCCCCCTCTTCTCTTGCCGTTCTTTGAGTTTTAGCATGATCTCTGCGTGCATCTCGCGGGTAATTGGGTAAAAATACGTTAAAACTAAGCCACAAAGCAAACAAACTGTAGGTATAGGCCCAACAGCAATGCGAATCGCAAACAGTGCAGATTCAGGTTGGATAGGTAGTGGGCTTCCGGCTACAGATTCTTTGAAACCAGCTACTTGCAAAGCATTTCCCACCAAAAACAGCCCGAAAGCTAAACCAAATTTTTGTAGCAAAACCATGAAGCCATAAAAAATGCCTTCTCTGCGTTGTCCTGTTTGCAGTTCATCTAATTCAATCACATCTGGCATCATCGACCAAGGAATTAGATAAGCTGTGGAGACACCAATACCTGCCATGACAGCCATCACATACATCAAAACTATTTGACCAGGTTTTAAGAAAAATAGTCCGGCGGCGGCTATTATCCACAAACTCATTCCCAGAAAATAAACAAGTTTTTTCCCGATTTTTTTACTTAGCGCCCCCCAGACAAATAGCATCAGCAGGGCAGTTACTTGGACTGCAATCAGTACTGTGGGCACATCTGATTCTTTAAGAGCCATACAATTGACTACAAAATAGGGAATAATGCTGGCTGTAATTTGTACACCTAGCCAAGAAAAAAGATATATACCAATAACAAATAAAAAAGGTCGGTTGCTGAAGACTATTTTTAGCTGTTCGCCGAAGGAGAGAGATGCAGGTTCCTCGACTAGGATGCGTTTAGCCTCAAAAGCCAAGATGCGATCGCGGACTCCAAAAACGCACCAATATAATCCTAAAATCGAAATTACAGTACAAATTGCTGCTAAAACGAGATATGCTTGTTGGCGATCGGCAATTTTGATAAAAATAATTAGCGCTAAAATCAATGACAGAATGCTGCCACCAATGGAAAATGTAAAGCGAAAGCTGTTAAGGCTAGTGCGTTCGTCGTAATCTTGAGTTAGTTCTGGAGTCATCGCCGTATAAGGCAAATTCACAACCGTGTAAAACGCTTGAGATAGCACCCCAATCGCTACGTAATACCAGAATAGCGGCCAAATATTCTCACTCTGATTTGCACTAAATTGCGGTACAGTCCACTGCAAGAAGAATAAAATTCCAAAGGGGATTGCTCCATAAAACATCCAAGGAAGACGACGGCCCCAACGGCGAGATTTCGTTTTATCAGTCAGGAACCCGACAAGCGGATCATTTACCCCATCCCAGATTTTGCCAATCATCAAAATAGTGCCAGCTAAACCCGCAGGGATACCAGCGATACTGGTAAAGAAAATCAGCAGATAAAAGACAGAGATATTTGCAGTAATTGCTGGCCCTAAATCCCCTGCACCGTAAGCCAGCTTGGTTTTCAAGTCGAGTTTTTCAGTGAGAGGATTTCGTTGGCTATCACTATCAGCAGCAGAATCGTTCATAAAACTTTGCACTCATACTAAAATAAAAAGTCTGCGATGCCGAATAGCGCGCACTTCTCTACGAGAGACTGCGCCTAGCTTGCTTCCCCGTAGGGGTACGACAAAGCTCAGTGACCATAGTAGACATCGCCTTCAATACTAGCTATCTACCACTCCCGTTAGACTTATGCCAGACCTTTATGTTTCTTGGTCAGATTATCACCAAAAAATTGAACAACTGGCTATTCAGATTTATGAATCCGGTTGGGAATTTAACCAGATTATCTGTCTTGCCAGAGGAGGACTACGAATCGGAGATATTCTCTCCCGTATATACCAGCAGCCTCTGGCAATTTTAGCAACCTCATCTTACACTGGCCCTGGTAAGCAAGAAAGAAATAATTTAATTTTCTCTCGCCACTTAACGATGACTGCCGAAAAGTTAGGTTCGCGCATTCTCCTAGTAGATGATTTGGTAGACTCTGGCATCACACTCCAGCAGACTATACCTTGGCTCAAGCAAAATACTGATTTCCCCATTGAGGAAATTCGCACCGCCGTTCTTTGGTATAAAGCCTGTTCAGTTATAGCACCCAATTATTATGTTGATTATCTGCCTAACAACCCCTGGATTCATCAACCTTTTGAACACTACGAGCAGATGAACCCCGCAGAACTTGCGGCTAAGGTAAATCAACCGTGTTGATAAATACCTACACAAACCTGCTGTACTAGCGCATTGATAATATTTTAGATTTTAGCGAAAAGGGGTTTTAAGCGATCGCATCACAGTGCATAAATCCAAAATTAACTGGAAATTGTTTTATCCATTGTGTAATATTAGTACAGAATGTAAACTTTGTATATTTTTAGCAATTTGTACAAAATTTACATTTTGATTAGCATCAATTATTTAATTTTGTGAGGCGCTATGACTGCCATAAGTGCAACAGAAGCTCGCGCAAACTTCCAAGAGCTTATTAATCGTGCTGAGTATAAGGGTGAGCGGATTGTAATTCAGCGTCATGGTAAAGCTGCCGTAGCCATTATCGGTCTTGATGATTTGAAATTGCTTGAAGCTGTTGAAGATGCTATTGATTCAGAAACACTTCGTCGTGCAATTGAGGAAAATGATGGGTTTACTACCTTAGACGCAATTAGTGTCAAGCGTGGAAATGAGTGAACGCTACAGCTTGAGAATTGCTAAGACTGCTGAAAAAGATTTGTTGGATTTGCAAGCGAAACTTTATAAGCAGGTTGTATCTAAAATCCTTTCACTTCAAGGCAATTCTCAACCTCAAGATTGCAAAGCCTTGAAAGGCTATGAGGGTGGTTATCGTGTCGATCAAGGTGAATATAGAATTCTCTACACAATTGATGAAGAAAGCAAATTGATTGATGTTTTTCGTGTTGGTAAGCGAAATGATGGTGAAGTCTACAAAAATTTGTAATCGCAATCAGTCGTAGAACCTAACAATTTAACTCCCCAAACTTAGGACTCCACCACCCTTTTTGGGTACTAAAATAAGCCACATCTTTATGTTTGGTGTCCTTACGCGATTGTGAATTAGAACATCGCAACATTGTCTTACTCTGCCCTTCTTTGACATAACTATACTCCTCTAGAGGTTTCTTACATACAGGGCAGGGATATGCCGTCATCTTCACGGGAGGCTTTTGTTGATTTTCAGCTTGGACTGCTTTAGTTTGTGGTGGCTGCCAAGTTTTGTTAAAGTCGCTCCAAAATAGCACGACATTTTCACAGCCTTTTGTGCATTTGAGGAAATATTTCTTTTTTACTTTACTGCTCGGAATTTTGGCGAGAAAATTTTTGCATTCAGGGCATCGAGTCTTGGAAGTTTCATATTTGCGTTCAGTTATCACATTAGCTTTACTTGTTGGGGAACTCGCAACTACAGTTTTAGCTTTGGAAAGCGCTGGTACAAAGTAATTCTGATTCCAACTAGTTAAATAATGCTGCCAAGAGTTTTTTCCTTCAGAAATTGCATCAAGGGCATCTTCCATTTTCGCTGTGAATTCCGCCTCTAGTAAATCAGGCAGTGCTTTGAGCAAAAACGCATCAACTTCTAACCCTAACGCTGTCGGTTGCAGATGGTCTTTTTTCAACTCGACATAATTTCGTTTTTTTAAGGTAGCAACAGTAGGAGCATAAGTACTTGGGCGACCAATTCCTTTACGTTCCATCAGTTGCACCAATTTTGGTTCGCTATAACGGGGTGGTGGCTGCGTCTGCTTCTTTTCATGTCCAGCATTCTCCAGTTTCAATGCTTGTCCCTGTTGTAATGAAGGTAAAACACTATCCTTGCTAAGATTATTCCAGTACCGGGCATAACCGTAAAATTCAATCACTTGCCCTCTCGCTGACCACAGTAGAGAACCAGACTGAGTAATCACCAAAGTTTTACGCAATTGAGCAGCACGACACTGAGAGGCAATTGAGCGTTTCCAGATCATCACATACAGATTAAACTGATCATCAGGAAGTTCAGAGCGTAATTGAACTGAGGGACGAAACACATCAGTTGGACGAATCGCTTCATGTGCTTCTTGAGCCGATTTGCTACTACGATGCTTGGCGACTTGCGGCGGTACATTCTGCGGATCGTTTTGCTCCAACCATTTACGGGCGCTGGCACAAAATTCTGGACTCAGCATTACTGAGTCTGTTCGCATATATGTTATTAGCCCTGCTTCATACAGCTTTTGGGCAACAACCATAGTTTTATCAGGAGCAAACCTCAACTTTGAACCGGCTGCTTGCTGAAGGCTGGAAGTTGTAAATGGTGGCGGTGGCTGGCGGCTAACGATTTTTCCTTCAAAATGAATCACCTGATGAGGATGTCGCTGTGCTTCTTCAACTAAACGTGTAGCCTCTGCTTCGGAAAGAACACGTTTAGACTCTGGTGTTTCTGGACTATTACCTACTTTCGCATCATCATGAGTTTCAGTTTCTTGCTCTGCTGCATCTTTTGCAGAATCGACCGTCCCTTTGTAAAAAGCTCGAAATCCTTCAGTATAATCTACCCAGACACTCCAGTAATCTTGGGGGACAAAAGTCAGAATTTCGTTTTCTCGCTGACAAATCAAATGCAACGTCGCGCTTTGAACTCTGCCAACACTCTTAGCGCCGTTATTTAATGCCCAAACTAACGGACTACCCTTATAACCCACCAACTTATCTAGGCAATCTCGGCACAGCCCAGCACCGATTAAGTTTTGGTCTAGCTTTCTAGGATTAGCGATCGCACTCTGCACCGCCGATGCTGTAATCTCAGTATAAATTACTCGTTTCGGTTCTCTTAAACCCAGTGTTTCTTTGAGATGCCAAGCGATTGTCTCGCCTTCCCGGTCTGGGTCAGTTGCTAAGACAACTTCATCAACCAGCCTCACCGCAGACTTGAGCTTCTGGATTGTTTCTTTCGCTCGTTGGTCACGCGGGACGTAATTGCACCGCACATTACCGCCATCCATGACGAAGCCCAAGGAATCGTCTCCTTCATTGCTGAGTTCTCGGATATGGCCACAACTGGCTAGAACTTTCCAGTCTGAACCCAGAATTTGACTGAGTTTTTTGACTTTTCCGGGAGATTCTACCACAAGCAGGCGTTTGATCATAACAACTGCGTTCTAGATTTTGAGCAATAAATTGGCAATTGCAATCAGCGATGGCTGCGCCAACGCCAAAGGCGAACGCCTATTCTCGTGATATGGATTTTCTAGAATACTGTACCAAAAAGCTTTGGAAATTGCTCAACTCAGTTTAGAGGTAAATCATCCCAACGCGATGACCATGCCATTAGATAGCGGCAATGAATTCATTAACTGTAAGTCCAGCAGTACGGATGAGACTACGTAATGTTCCTTTTGCCACCTCACGATGATCTGGAACAGATAAGGTCACTGTTTCGCCTTTTTTAACCAGGATAATGTGACTAGCACTTTGAGGTGCAAACTCCCAACCGAACGATTCAAACACATGGACGACTTCACGTCCACTTAGAACCGGAAGGGCAGATGCCATGATTAAGCTGTAACCTCTACTTGATGAGTTTCCACAGTGAGCGGTAAACCAAGTTCAGCACGAACTTGAAGACAAGCTGCGATCGCGTCCTTGATATTTTCCAGGGCTTCTTCTCTTGACTGACCTTGACTAACACAACCAGGTATACTGGGGCACTCGACAATCCAAACCCCATCTTCATCACGATCAAGTGTTACATTGAACTTCATACACTGTTTTTAGCAAAATAATTGTAGTTATTTATTATTGTAACCTGCAAACATTTAACCAAAAAAGTAGCCGAGCCGTCATACCTTGTTGGCAAAATAGAAGGTGCTCGTACCAGAAACTTGTTCCAGCAATATAAATAAAAAACTTTGGACAATCTTTTCGGTGGATTCTCCATTTAAGAAAGCTTAAGCTTTTATGGCAGCTTAATCAATAGTTGTGTGAAAGCACTTGTCTTTTATCTTAAACAATACACTTTAAACTCAATTTTTCCATACAGCCTCTCTACACCTGCGTCAAATATTTATAACTTATGATTTACTATGTAGTAATATACTAATTAGTAATGAAAATGGAATAGTAATAATAGAACATATTAGATGCCATAAAGCTATTCTGAAAAACATCAACTTTATTGATGTAATTTCTGAGTTAATAATTATTTGGTTTGCTATATCTAAATCTTCTTTTCTATATGGTATTTGTACTTAATTATCAAAATATAACCTATTCATTGAGTCTAGCAAAGTATCAGGTTGATATTTCTTAAGATCGTTGAAAAAATAAAAATTATCAGTGTCTTTTAGTATAAATTTAGATTTTCTAGATGGTTTTGATTTTAACCAAACAAAATGCTCGATATCAATTTTAGGAAGAAAAGATAGAAAACAAATTAATAAACTAATAAATAATAGAGACACTACAATTATCAATCCTATATAAATTGACATTGATAGATTTACAGTAGTTTTAATATATGTACTAATAATAGTAATTATAATGCCAGATAAACTAAGAAGAATTACATTTTTAGCTTCTGCAAATTTAAGCCAATTATTTACTAATTCAAAAGTTGAAATAAGCTTGGATGTAAACATAAAGATTTATTCTAAAAAATAAGCCTAATTTTCAGTGTCTAGCTTTACTAAATTTGAGCAAAAAGACTTACCATGTCTTTCACACCAATTACTGCCGAGACTGTAAGCATTATCAAAGTCAAATCTGCTGTCATTGGATACATCTTCCTTTTTCCAAAGCTCCTTCTTAACACCATTTGGACATCCACAAGAATATATAGCCTGCTGATCTTTGAGATTACAGAAAAATCTATCTGATACCCAAAGCCGATTATTTGTAGATAAACTAGCTAGTTTGGCTGCCATGTTTATGGGTTTTCCAGCCCAAACCTCATTCTGCCTATCTGTCCTATTTTGATAACTCTTCAAACCAAATCTACGAACTAAGACAGTTTTCTGATCAATTCCAAAATGACCACCAACATTCTGTTCAGTTAGTTTTTGAACTTTAGGCGTAAAATTTTCATAAACAAATGTTTTAAATGATATAGTTGCAGCAAGTGCTGTATAAGGTTGGCTCTTGTTGAATAGGCTAAAAACCCCGTCTCCTTTAATATCAATATATCCAGCTCCAAATTTATGAAAAATCCGGATAGCTGTTTCTGTGAAAAATCGATACGCTTTTGCTGTTGTTTTGTCATGTAATCCGGCACTAAGTTTTGTAGATCCTTCCATATCTACAAAGCAGCAGATAACATCTGGAATCTTTAACCAAGTTGTAGGATTCTGAATTGGTATTTGAGGTGTGTCTGGAATCTGATTTTGGTTAGTAATAGATACTGATTGATTAAAATATCTTAATTCTGTTTCAATTATTTGCTCAATAGCAAGCGGCAATTTCCCTTCTGTCCTAGAATCTTCTCTAAGAAAGAGAGCATTTTTTGTATCGTAAAATACACTGTCAAATAAGCTCATAAAATACTCAAACAGTCCCAATTGTCTGTCTAACAAGGTTGTCTACTTGGGAAAATTGAGTCAAAGTTATGTATAAATTAGCATTACTAGGGAAGATTTGCCTTGGTGTAATAATACATCTGTAGTGTGGATTACCGAACTTAAAAAGATAGTTACGCAAAATGTAGCGCTTCATTTAACCTTACACTTCCTCTTTCTCTATCAGGTTGGCTTACAGCAGTAATTAGCGAGAATTAATCCTGTCCGCGCCAAACGATTCTCATGGAGACAGTTTGCGATCGCACTTGTGACTTTTGTTCAAGAAAATTCCCGACTTTTTCAAAAAGTCGGGAATTTGAATATTTGGATTTTCACTAGTACAGCACAGCGTAAATCCTCTTGTTAAAGGTAGACAAACTTCCGCCACAATGTACTAGGGAGTATCAACTATTCCCTAATGAGGTACAGCTACTTGTGCATCGGCTACCTGGGTATTGTCCTCAACAATTTTGCGGAATAAATCGCCTTCAATTGTTTCCTGTTCTATCAACAAATCTACTAAACGCTCCAAAACTATGCGGTTTTCTTGCAACAGTTCTATTGCTCTAATGTAAGACTTGTTGACAATTTCGCGCACCTGTGAATCAATTTTGGCGGCAATTTCCTCAGAATAGTCTGATTTATTCATCCAGTCACGTCCCAAAAATACCTCTCCACTCTGATTTTCTAGTGACAATGGGCCTAATTCTGACATCCCGAAGCGTGTCACCATCTGCCGCGCCATTCCTGTAACCTGTTGCAGGTCATTGCCTGCACCTGTGGTCACTTCTGGCTTCCCAAAAACAATTTCCTCGGCGGCGCGACCACCCAAAGTAGCAGTAATTCTGGCTTTGAGTTGGGAACGGGAAATTAACCCCTGTTCTTCGTTGGGAGTAAACCAAGTTAATCCCAGTGCTTGTCCCCGTGGGATGAGTGTAACTTTTTGCACAGGGTCATGCCCTTTGTCTTCGAGGAATGTACCAACTAAAGCATGTCCAACTTCATGATAGGCAATCAAGCGCTTGCTCTTGCTGTCTACTAAGGCGGTACCTTCCATACCTGCAACGACTCTATCCACAGCAGCATCAATTTCTAAAAGGGTGACAGCTTCTTTGCGTCTCCTAGCCGTGAGAATGGCGGCTTCGTTGAGTAAGTTGGCTAAGTCTGCGCCAGTAAAACCAGGAGTGCGACGAGCGATCGCTTCTAATGATACGCTAGGATCAATTTTCTTATTGCGCGCGTGGACTTTCAAAATTTCCAGTCGCCCTTTGAGATCCGGTGCATCCACCATCACTTGTCTGTCAAAGCGTCCTGGTCTGAGCAACGCTGCATCTAGAACATCTGGGCGGTTAGTGGCAGCAATAATAATAATGCCTGTGTTACCTTCAAAACCATCCATTTCGGTGAGCAGTTGATTGAGGGTTTGTTCGCGCTCGTCGTTACCGCCACCGATACCAGCACCCCGTTGTCTACCTACTGCGTCAATTTCATCGATAAATATTAGACAAGGGGCATTCTCTTTGGCTTTCTTGAAGAGGTCGCGCACGCGAGATGCACCTACACCAACAAACATTTCCACGAATTCTGAACCGGAAATACTGAAGAATGGTACACCTGCTTCACCTGCGATCGCTTTTGCTAGTAAAGTTTTACCAGTACCCGGAGGGCCAATTAACAATACTCCTTTGGGAATACGTGCGCCTACAGCAGTAAATCTTTCCGGCTGTTTCAGGAAAGTAACAACTTCTTCGAGGTCTTCTTTAGCTTCTTCAACCCCGGCTACATCTTCAAATTTTACTCCAGTTTTTGCTTCCATTTGGAAGCGAGCTTTGGATTTACCGAAATTCATCGCTTGGCTAGAAGCATTAGTAGAGCGACGCAGGAACAATAGCATTAAAGCTACCAGTGGCAAAATCCACATGAGATTGATCAACAGTCCAACAGCAGCTCGACTATTAGCTGAGGAAACTTCGCCAAACTCAACATTCTTATCTTTGAGGATGTTAATTAACTCTGTGTTTTGTGCCAGAAGTCTCACCTGTTGCGGTGGTGTATCAGCCTTTTGCCCTTTGAGATAAACCTTTGCTAGCTGTTCAGTTTCGTCAAGCTCTACTTTTTGGATTTCTCCCGCCTTCGCTTTCTTGATCAAGTCGCCATAATTTAAAGAGGTGCTTTCTGCCTTTTGTGCCAGGACGGGAGTACTCCCAAAAATTCCTGGTAACATAATCAAACTAGCTGCAATCGCACCAACCCAAGCACCACGTTTTGACGCCTGTCTTTTTATCAATGGTTTTTTTCCCAAATTTGTCATAATAATTACCCTTTGTCTGCTGGCACAAGTTGAGCTATGGTTTTATGCCTATTCTTCTACCAAAAATTGTAATAACTGGAAATTACACTTTTCTTATCTAGTCTAACTTCCAGACTCGGTATTGGGGATTGGGGATTTGGGATTGGGGATTGGGGATTGGGTATTAAAGATTAGGATTAAAATAATTCTTTCCCAGTCCTCAGTCCCCTTGATATCAATTTGACACATTCCGGCACAAATCGCTAAGATAAACATAGTCATAACGATTCCGCTTTTTAAGAAGTCTGGTAATAGTAGCTAGTTAATAGTTTGTGGGTTAATTATGGTGAGAATTATTGGTATTGGTGGTAGTTTAAGATCCAACTCATATACCCAGCTTGCTTTACAAGTAGCAGTGCAAAGGGTAGAAGCTGTGGGTGCAGAGGTAGAAATTCTCGATTTACAGCAGTTGCAGCTACCGTTTTGCACTGGCGCAAAGGAGTATCCAGAGTACCCAGATGTTCAGCGCTTGCAAGATACAGTTAGTCGCGCCGATGGGTTAATTTTAGCGACACCTGAGTATCATGGTAGCGTTAGTGGTGTCCTGAAAAATGCCCTAGATTTGATGAGCTTTGAGCAACTGTCTGATAAAGTGACAGGACTAATCAGTGTATTGGGGGGTCAGTCTAATAGTAATGCTTTAAATGACCTACGGCTAATTGTCCGATGGGTGCATGGTTGGGTGATTCCAGAACAAATTGCGATCGGACAAGCTTGGGGTGCATTCAGTCCTGAAGGCAAGTTGCTAGATGAAAAACTTTCTCAAAGATTTGATCAATTTGCTCAGAGTTTAGTTGATAATACTCGCAAGCTGCGGGGTGTTGATTAGTTATAGGAACCTATCCCACTATTCTAAAAATCCCTACTTCTTTTCGTAAAATGTGCTTGAAAACCTTGATTTTTCGTTTTTCGTTCTCAATAAGCTTAAGCTTTTTAGCACAAATATTATTAGTGGGATAGGTTCAGGGCAATACAGTTCAGTTAAGCTTTTTTCTCTCCCCCTGCTTCCCCTGCCTCCCCTGCCTGCCTGAACAGATAAATGTGTTTAACTGAAACCGTATTGAGTTATAAGGTGGGCAAGTTTGTAGTAAGGACTAAAGTCCTTATTTTTATTTTCTAATCACTAAAGTGCTTACTACAAATCCTCAAAACGAGCTTGACATACTACTAAATATTGATACTTTGTGGAATTTGGGAAGGTAGCAAGAACTTGTAAGGCATTATCCTTGTACGATTCTTCTGATTAATTTCTTTTTCAATTCCTTTGAGTTCATTTTGAAAAGTAAGCAGAGCCGAACTCAGTTGTGGCTTGGATTTAAAGTATGAGTTGGAGTATTGCCCTAACTGGGTATAGTAGACCGAACCAAGCAAATAAGTTACCTTAAGTTGGGTTTTGGCTTGGTCTAGGGAAGGTAGGATACTCATCAAATCGCCTGGTTCGTTAGGATTTGTGGGTGCTGGGGAGTAACTGGCTAGAGGAAAAGCAGGTGCATAGGTCATGAGTTCACCTTGCGGAAAATTAACCGCAGCGTGTTGGGCGCTAGCAGTAAAAATGATTGTGGAAACGGCGTCAATTAGATAATCTAGTGTCTTAATTGTGCCTGAAGCATCTTCACCAAAATTCTGGAGGCGACCTCCTTGTTCGGAAATTAATTCCTTTGCCCAATTTTGTAAAGCTTGGTCTGCTAGTAGCTGTGACTCACTGGTATAGTAACTGCTCAAATAGGCACGCACCCATTTATGAATAGCATTCCAAATCAGTAGTCCGTCATCTCGATAAGGATATTCAGGTAGTTCAGAAGTATTATCAACACCGCGACTTGCTAAAATGTTGGGAAACATGGCATTGTTGAAATGATGCAAATAATCTTGAGCGCCTTCAACAGTTAGCTGGCGATCGCTTTCAATTGTACTAGCTAAAATCGCATCTACTTCACGTCCTGGGGCAATCAAGATTTTATGAGCGCCGTAATTGATTAAGATAGTTCCCTCAAAGTGAGGTTCCAGCAAAATTCTTAAATGGTGGTTTGCTGGTAATCGACGTTTAGTAGCAATTACAAAAGGTTCGATAAATAAGTGAGTGCGACCAAGATGACTAATTAGTTCATGGTAGTTGCTATCTGCCATTTGCACAATGCTTTTAGCGATCGCCCAGTTATCACCATTTAAAGGGGTGAATACTGGATCTTCCGGCTGGCACTGAATAGCCACTGGTACTAAAGACCGAGATGGGCTACCAGATGGTGGGACTGCAAATAATGCTAAAGGCGAATAGATATACTTTTGTTGTTTAGGAAAAGTCCCATTTTTCATGTTTTTTAACTTAGAATAATCAGCTTTATAAAGCCGACCTTCTCTCTTTGCAGCTTCAAGGGAGTCCGACTTCCCAACTATTTGCTGGTATTGTTCGTTAGTGATTTGTAAAGTTTCTTCCTGTTCTGATAACTTTTGAAGCATCAGTGGATTTGGCCCAGCAACCTGCATATAGGCAAAAACCAAATCCTCTTGAAACCTAGAGCTAATTTCTGGAAGAGGGATTTTTCTAAATAATTTATTATAATCTTCAAAATTTAGTCTATTTGCAGATTCTCCTATAGAAAACTCTACTTCTATAGACGAGGGTTGAGTGTTTTCTAATTCCAGCAACTTTGCATCAGAATTAATGATTTTCTTAAAAGCAGAACTTAACAAGTCTGTGATTGAATCTTCTACGTTAGATGACGCAGAGAAATCTACATCTCCTATGTTACCATGAAAATAATGTGATTCAAATTCCTCATCAATAGCCATAATCTGTCTATCAAATTCAGAAATTTCTTCAATTCCAAACGACACCTCATCCGAAGGATTGATATCAACAACTTTTTCGGTAATTTCTTGAGTAATTGATGCCAAATCAAAAGCAATTTTTTCTAATTCTTGATTACTTTCAGCATCTTGAATCTTTTGCTCGATATCTGCTAAAGCTTGGACTTTAGTGTTGAGTGACAAGTTATCGCTTTGGTCTTCATCATCCAGTCCGTAAGACACGCTGCGGTCAAATAAATTTGAAAAGCTACTGACAGTATCATTTACTAAAATCAGCGTTAGTTTTTGAGTTACTGAAAGTACCCATTTCAAATTAGGTAACTCTTGGGCTGGGAGTTCTACTTTAATGACTGGCAAGGGTAGAGCGCCTGTCATAGCTAGAGGACGAATATAATCATAATTATATTCATATTGCATATATTGCAACGATGCTTTACTAAATTTTACTAATTTATATAAAAATACTAAAAGGCTTTGTATATCTGACTTCGTTAGTCCTGAAGAAGAAGATATGAGATGAGAAGCTATGGACATATTGACTCCTGTTTTTTTGGTAAACATTTAACTTTTGTGACAACAAAAACTGGATAAAAAAGGCAATTTTACTAGTTGGCAATAAAGGTTGCGATCGCCTTGTTAATCATCTAACCAACCATAGCACGTTATATTAAAATTTAGGGAAAAACAAATGCTTAAAAATTATTGAATTAAAAAATAATAGTTGTAAATATTTAATTTTATTGTTTGGATTAAAAAGAACTTTATTAACTGATAAAATTTTGTTTTTATCTTATTTAAATTGCATTTTAAAATTTGTTTTTGATATTTATAGTAACTATTTATAGCGGCTATAAATTGAATTATGCAATCGCTTTATTAATTGCAATCGCTATAAGATAAATCATCACCAAAAAATTTCAACAGATAATTATATTAGTTTCACATAGCAGATTCTTGATTAGTAGCAACGCGCTCGCACTCATCCAGATGACTCTCTTGTATACCACCAGAATTAGATGTAGGACAGTTGATTAATTTAAAATCTTTCAAAATAAAATAGACGTTATTATCAAAACTATTAATAGTAGCAAGATTAGGTATATTTTTACTGTAGGCATCCCACAATTGAGTATAAATAGCAAAGTTAAGTAGGTTGCCAACTACAATAACTCCCACAGAATTAGTTGTTTTTCCCGTTTTTTCTTCTGGTTTTTCAGTTAACCACTTATTTTGAGCGTTATCGCAGTCATGTTCCATCTCAAATCTAGACTGAATATAATAAACTCCTGCTTCTTTGGGTGCAGTTAGAGTAAAACTTTTCTTCCCCTGTTTCTCTCCAGTTTCGATTACGTCGTCCATTATACAAGCTGTTTCATCTTTGTCTTGAATACCTACTACAATTTGGTGTACTGCATCTTGTAGGTCAGGTTGTTTTTCTGTAAGATAAAAGTATTTATATTGTGTAGTTCCTTGAATCTTTTGCCCAGGAGACGCAAATACAACATTAGGCTTTTGTCTCAAAGTCAGCAGTATTGTTCCTATTACCGTTGCCGCAGATGTACCGAACAGTAAGATGACTGCGAAGATAGCGAACCTGAGTCTTAATATTCTCTTTCTACGCGCCTTTTCATCCCTGTGTTGGCGATCGCGAAATTCTACACAAGCGTCTACATATTCAGCCTCTAACTGGTTCAAAAAGTTGGTTTGTTTCGCTAGCATTTGGGCATCTTCTAACCTTCCACCCCGATGTGCCAAATAGTTCTCGTCTTTTTGCTGCTTTTCCCACTCCAAAGCTGCTTGACGAATAGTTTCGCGTAGTTGTAAGTTAATTTGGTTATCATCTAACCAATTCAGCAATCGGGGCCAATAGCGGATTAAGGCTTCATGAGCTACTTCTACCTCCTCACGATTTGTAGATCCGTCTACGTTCGTAACTACTAATCGCGCTCCTTCACCAGCCAACCGCCGTATTAACTGCTTGGTACTTGCTAAATCACCACCGAATGGCACTAGTTCATCTAACCAAACTCGCCGTCTTGTATCTCGACGTTTCTCTCCCTGGAGGGCGTTTTCATCCAAGCGGGTTAAGCGGATGAAGATATTCTTAACTTCGTCTTGTTCTGAGGGTGACAAACTATTGTATACATCATCGGCAGTTTGAGCGATCGCCATATTCACACCACCAATCGCTTCATACTCCACACAGCGCAACCATCTACCATGTCGCCGCTTCCACATCTCCAACAATGCATGTTGCAACAGTGGCATGGCTCCTGGCTCACCTTGAACATCATCGAGAATCGAGTTGCTTAACCCTGCTTCAAAGCGCAAACCCACTTGGGCAGCTTGCATTTCCATTGCCTTTCGCAATTCTGCCGCATCCATTGGGCCAATTAGTTTTTGCCTAGCTTCCATCAAATCTTTCAGGTTGCGGTAGGTAGCACACTCGCCCCAAAAGTCTGCCCGCATGGTAATCACGACTTTTTGATATGGAATCAGGCTTAACAATTTTTCGATGAAAGTCACCTTTACAGTTTCATCAGTACAGAGGGTAAACAGTTCCTCAAATTGGTCGATTACTAATATTGAAGATTGACCTTGCACTGGGGAAAGAGTAGTTTGTAATTGCTTGATCGGGTTACTGCTTGGTGTCATGTATGCTGTAACTACACCCGGTTGCAACTGTTCTAGCATCGGGATCAATCCGGCTAACACTACCGATGACTTACCACTACCAGAAGCGCCTAACACAGCTAAAAAGTTATGTTCAGTCAGCTTTTGTTGCAGTTGCACAATCAGTTGTTCTCGCCCAAAGAAAAACTCGCGGTTTTCCACGCGGAAAGGATATAAGCCACGGAAGGGACAACGAGAATCATAGATGGGTGGTTGCTGATCTAATGCCAAAGCATGGAAGTTGAGGTCAAATATTTCCTCACAGAAGTTGTTAATCTCTTCTAAAGCCTGCGATCGCTCTTGGAGGGCTGGTTTGCTCAAAGCTGTAACATCCGCCCCTAGTGTGTTTCCTAGCTGCTGTACTAGTTCTGTAAACCTTTTTTTTAGGATAGGCGATCGCTCTGGTAGCAACTGTACAAGGCGCTCTAGACCATATTGAATTTCGGCGTTGGTTAATTCTCTGTCAAGCTGATCGCTGAATAAGGGTCGTCCCCCTAAACGGCTAAACAGCGCCGGTACAGTAACGTCACCACGTTCTGCAAGAGCTGCTGTAGCTTCATGTAATGCTGAGTCCACCTCCCCCGACTCTCTAAGTTGGGAGTAAAATTTCTCTGCTAATGCTTGAGCCGTCTTGATAGTAACTTTTTCAGTCATGGCCACTACCGCAGGCATCCCCAAATCCCGCACCAAGCGCTGTCCTAATCCCCCTAATCCGGCTTCTGCTTCTGGGCTAGCACTCTCACAAGTGCAGAGAAAAGTAAAATGGGGTAGCCCTCTAGCTCCCCGTAACGGGCGCACTCTTTCCAGTAACCTTGTCGCTGTCACCACCTCGACTGTATCATCAGCTTTTGACCAGTAGAGGAGAGTTTCGCCATCATCAAGTACTCTACCGTGGCTGACAAAGTGCAACATTGTATACTGCTTTGTCCGGTCAGTTAGTTGAGCGCAAAGTTGGTCTAGGGTAGGTAAACCAATGGCATCATCAACTGTTGCTAACACATCAGTGGGGATATCTCCCAAGGCTGACCGGACACTTTTGACCGTAGCTTCAACATCAAAAGTGTCTAATTTATACTTTTGCGAATCCGAAGGACTCGCCACCAATACCAACGCCCGTAAGTCCCGCCGCCCAATGGCGGGAAAGAGTCGGTCAGTAATGGCAGGAATATAAAAGCAAAAAGGCACTCGTTGGTTGATGGCTAACATCTGCCAGTCGCCATCAATAGGAGCGCATAACCTTTCCCAGCGTAAGGTTCTGAGTTCTTTGTCTGGGGCTTCAATAAATAGCAATACCCGCAGTGTTTCTTTATTCTGACTCAGTGCCCTAATAAATCCATCACGTACTTCGTCTTTTAACAGTGCTTTGCCTAATAATGTCCCGTAATCCTGTACTTGTCCCAGAAGACTGGTTAAATGCTGGAAATCTTCAGCAGTTAGGCAGAGATTACCTTCCGATCGCAACGGTAGGAGGACACCTGGTTGACTGTGTTCTACTACAATTGGCCAGTTATCTCCTGATTTGCGTTGGATGGTAATCTCGAAGGTGTTCATTGGTTTTGATTGGGGAGTGGGGAGTGGGAAG
>NZ_CAXTNE010000176.1:0-17051 GCF_964245445.1 uncultured Nostoc sp. | reverse complement strand
CCGAAATAACAAATGCGAACGCCGAAATAACAAATGCGATCGCTGAAATAACAAATGCGATCGCTGAAATAACAAATGCGATCGCTAAAATAACAAATGCGAACGCTAAAATAACAAATGCGTAGGTGTAGCCTGCACTTCGACTCTTCTCTACCAGAGGCTGCGCCAACGACAAGCTCAGGGCAGGCAAAAGCTCAGTGACCACCGTAGGCATCGCCGAAATAATAAATGCGATTGTTAGGCTGATTAAGACATAAATTGTGCTTACTCAAGCAATCGTCTTAGCTTTTAGAGGAATCTCAATCACAAACTTTGTGCCTTTTCCCAGTGTGGATTTACACGAAAGATTACCGCCATGCTTCTGGGTCACAATTTGATAGCTCATAAACAAACCCAAACCAGCGCCTTTGCCAACGGGCTTGGTGGTGAAGAAAGGATCAAATAGTTTAGAGCGAATCTCTTTTGAAATGCCCATTCCATTGTCAGAAATCATAATCATCACTTGGTTTGTATCGATTTGACGAGTCTGAATCCAGATGGCATTGGGTTTGGCTGAAATGTCTTGGAACGAACGCCCCTGATTAGATTCTTCTAATGCATCAATAGCATTGCTCAAAAGATTCATAAACACTTGATTAAGGGAGCCAGCATCACATTCAATCAGTGGTAACTGACCATACTCTTTAGTAACCTGGATCTGTGGGCGAGTGGCTGTCGCTTGCAATCGATGTTGCAAAATCACCAAGGTACTATCAATCCCTTGATGAATGTCTACTGCTTTCAATCCTGTTTCATCCAAGCGCGAGAAGTTCCGCAGCGATAACACAATAGTAGAGATGCGCTCGGTACCAATTTTCATCGACTGAAGAATCTTGGTCATATCTTCCCGTAAAAAGTCCAGTTCAAGTTTATCCAACTCTGCGTGCAGGGCAATAGGTGGATTTGGATATTGCTGTTGGTAAATTTGCAATGCTCTCAACAAGCTTTGGATATATTCAGAAAGATAAGTCAAGTTGCCATTAATGAAACTAACCGGGTTATTAATTTCATGGGCAACCCCTGCCACCATCTGTCCCAATGCAGACATTTTTTCGCTGTGAAGCATTTGCAATTGAGTCCGTTTCAGTGTTTGTAGGGTTTGCTTCAGAGTCGTATTCTTTTGATTCAATTCTTCAGTTCTCTGCTTAACTCGAACTTCCAGAGTTTCATTGGTTCTAGCTAATTCAGCAAAAGCTAAACGCAGCTTATTTTCTGCTTGTGTTCGTTCTGTGATCGTTGCTGTTAGCACAAGAATGGTAAGTGTAATCACGCCAATAAACGATTGTAGTTCCATCAAAGATTGGTTGAGATCCGCAGACACAAAACCACCTTTGCCATTGACGGTTGCAATCACTGCGATCGCAGCCACAATAAAAGTTAACAGCGTTGCACCCGGCTGCCCCAGTCGAAAGGCAGACCAGAGCAACGTCGGAATTAACATATACTCCAGGTGATATCCCTGACCAAAAGCAACTTTGGCAATGACAATGACCAACCCTATCAGGATAACTGGCTCTACGATTAACCAGAATCTTAAACGGCGTGAATTTGCTCTTGAGTGTAGAAGATGAGGGAGATTTTCAGAATCCTCTGAGGTTGAACTGAGGGATAACCATTGCCAGATTGGATGTCGGTTTTTTTGAATGAATTGCCCCCAACTAAGCAGAATCGGGCTGACGATAAAAATTCCCGAAACATTAGAAATCCACCAGGTTAACCAGACTGTCCCATACGCTGTCCAGGGAACTTTACCACTTAAAGCCAAGCTAGCCACTCCAACAGTTGCATTGATGATCGGCCCCACCATGCCGGTTAAGATCAAAAATTTGAACACGTCGGTGACACGTTCTAAGGGATAGTGAAGGTTGGTAGTTTTCCGCAGCAGCAAGGCACCCAACAGAGTCCCCAGGGTTGTTCCGATCGCAATTCCCAGAACTGGCAGCGTTGAAATCACTAGGGATAAGAAACTTGTTGGATCTCGGAACGCCCAGAAGTTGGCAAGAAATGAACCCAGAAAAACACCGTACCCGATCCAGTTACCAAACAACAGAACAGCCCCAGCAGCAATTCCATCTGGGGGCCAAACTGGAGTCACATTCTGGGGTGTGGAGGCAAGGTGGCGTGAAATTTCAGCCATTTCATAATAGGCGATCGCTAAAACAACGGTGCTTCCTATTTGCCTTAGCCCATGAGGGAATATAGGGGATTTTTGTTGAATCATCTGTTTAGTGGCTGCTTGATATCAACGTTGCTTATCTTTACATAGAATGCCCTTTTCCTTTATAGTCGGAACATAAAGCAGTCATGAAAGTAGTTTACAAAAACCATTAAAACAAGCGGTTTGTCAAGCTTGTATTCAGAAAAACGTGGGTTATGATACGTTTCGCCACTTTCGGATTTATACCTTAGTGCTTAACCGTGGTGGAAAAGCTGTCCGCAGTCCCCTAGATTAGAGATAATATTTCTATCATCAGTAATTCTCTATCATCCATGACTCAAGCCATACCCAAGCTAGTAACCTTTGAGGAGTTTGTCGATTGGCTACCCGAAAATCGACGAGTCCGCTACGAACTGCATAAAGGAGAAATTTTTGAAATGGCGCAACCAGTAGGGGAACATGAGGAAGTAAAGGGTTTTTTAGCAAGAAAAGTAACAGTTGAATTTGACCGATTAGACCTCCCCTACTTTATGCCCAACCAAGTTATAGTTAGACCTCCTGAAAAAGATTCTGGTTACATCCCAGATGTGTTGGTGCTAAACCGTGCAAATCTGGAAAACGAAAAATTATGGAAAAAAGAATCTACCGTTAGTTTGGGCGCATCAATACCTTTGGCAATTGAAGTTGTATCAACCAACTGGCGAGACGATTATTACTTAAAATACGCTGATTACGAAGAGATGGGTATCCCGGAATACTGGATTGTCGATTATGCTGCTTTGGGTGGACGTAATTTTATCGGTAATCCCAAACAACCGACAATCACCGTATGTAACTTGGTTGATGAGGAATATCAAATAAGTAAGTTTCGAGATAGCGATCGCATTATTTCCCAAACATTTCCCGAATTGAATCTCACCCCAAACCAGATTTTTCAAGCTGCTGTGGTGTAGCCTTTAAGCCTTATCGTTTTGCTAATTCTGGAGTCCGCCCCTTCAAACCGATCATCAACTTCAGCATAAACACCTTTAATACAGGGACTCGCTGCAAAAACCATAAACCCAGCCGACGCACCAATACCACAGGTAAGAAGTTATTAGAAAACATCCGATCTAACAAATCGGTGAAACCTAAAATAGTCAGGTTTTCCAGCTTGCGCCAGCGTTCATAACCTTTGAGAATTTGAATGTCACCAATATCTTTACCCGCTTGGTGCGCTGTTTGGATTACTTGCGCCAAAGCTGCTGCATCTCGAATCCCTAGATTTAAACCTTGTCCACCCACAGGATGGCAATTGTGCGCCGCATCACCAATTAATGCCAGTCGGGGGAGAACATAGCGATCGCTTTGCATGAGTTGTACCTGGAATACAAAGCGATCGCCCAGTAATTCCAATTTCCCCATCTGATCACCATAGCGACGGGTAAGTTCTCTTAAAAATTGCTCATCATCTAAGGCACATAAAGCTTTTGCTTCTTCGTGAGGGGCTGTCCACACAATGCGGCAACGGTTCCCCGGTAAAGGTAAAATCGCAAAGGGCCCGCTAGACCAAAATCTTTCGTAAGCGGTGTTATTGTGGGGTTTTTCTGGTTTGACAAATGCCACGATGCAAGACTGCCAATATTTCCAGCCAGAGGTTTTGATACCAGCAGCTTGACGAATTGGCGATCGCGCCCCATCTGCTGCTATCAGTAATTTGCTGCGAACTGAGTATAACTGATCGGCAACTTTAATATCTATTGCTACTATATCTTTTTGGTATTGCGTATTTACCATTTCAGCCGGACATAGATAAGTCACATTTGCACAATCTTGGACAAACTCTTGCAAAGGTTGCAATAGCGCTTGGTGTTCCGCCACATAACCCAATGCTGTATCTATATCATTTGTGGTAAATTCCACCACATCGGGATAATCGGCATCAGAAAGACGAACTCGGCAATATTTGGCTATTTGAGGCAACATTTTGTCCCAAACTCCAATTCCTTGGTAAATTAGTGACGAAAGCTGATGAACTGCATAAGCTTGCCCTTTAGCTACAGCTGCTGATGCCACTTTCGCTTCAATCAGCAAGACACTCAAGCCAGAATCTTTTAAAGCGGAGGCTAGAGTTAACCCAATAATCCCACCGCCGACAATTACCAAATCATATTCATATCCCCGCAAGTCTGGCGGTGTAGGTTGAGGGGATATTTGCTCAAGCTGCGTTATGGTCATTGTTAAGTTAAGTTACAGCATCTTAACTCTTATTTTGACGCGATCGCGCCCTCATGAGCAAGTTAATTAAAAAACCCCTGCTGATTGGTAGGGATTTCAGCAGGGTTAAATAATACAATTATACTTTCACAGAAACCAACACTAAACTTTATTACAAAGCTACTAGAAACTTTTACAACTAATAGTAACTATTTATGATTAGTTTTAGGAGCTACATTTTTAGCATGACGCTTGTGATGTGTTTTATGATGTTTATTGTGATGAACTTTAGCGCCTTTTCCGCTAGCAGTATGGACAACTGCTTGAGCTTGAGATGCAAAAACGGTTACAGGTGCAGCAAAAATTAAAGCCAAAAGTAAAGCTTTAGCGAACTTATTCACTTAAAAATCCTCATCAGGTAATGAACAATCCAACTATCCAATAGGCGTATGTCATAGGTTTGTAATTGATATGAATCTTTCATGTCTATTTTTACATCCGTAAAATATAAGATTTACGTGAAATACTTGCTAGCATTTCCAATTACAATGTAGGATTTTGGACATCATCTAAAGAAGTGTTATCAGGCTATGATGGCTGTGTGAATTTTAATTAAGAAATGCTCAGAGCCATCAATTCTTCTGCTACATCAAAGTTAGCTGTGACATTTTGCACGTCATCCAAGCCTTCTAGAGTATCAATTAACTTGAAAAGCGATCGCGCCTGATCTGGATCGGTAACTTCTACACTATTACTAGGAATCCAGCGCAATTCGGCATCAGTTACTTTAAAGCCTTGCTCCTTGAGTGTCTGGCTAAGGATTTCTAAATTGCCAATGTCAGTAAATACCTCAGCCATCTCATCTTCAGTCATCTCATAAGACTGGGCACCGCCTTCGAGAGATGCTTCTAAAAGCTGTTCTTCATCAACCACACTCTGCACTACACAAACGCCTTTTTGGTCAAACATCCAGCTAACGCAACCTACTTCACCAAGATTGCCACCATTTTTACTGAAAGCTACACGCAAGTCAGCAGCAGTGCGATTACGATTATCTGTGAGGGCTTCGATTAAAATTGCTACACCACCAGGACCGTAACCTTCGTAGCGAATCGCTTCAAAGGTAGCATTATCCCCACCAGAAGTGCCTGCACCTTTAGCGATCGCTCGTTCAATATTATCATTGGGAATACTCGCTGCCTTTGCCTTGTCAATTGCCGTGCGAAGTTGAAAATTCAGCGCCGGATCTGGTACGCCGCTTCTAGCCGCAACGATAATCGCCCGCGATAACTGAGTAAAGGTTTTTCCCCTTTTTGCATCTACTAGCGCTTTTTGGCGCTTAATATTTGCCCATTTACTATGTCCTGCCATAATCTGAAATTATCAAAACTCTATTTAAGATTAAGATATAAACGCTTGCAATAACCACAACTTTAGATAATTGTGCAAGGCTAGATCAGAATGGCAAACAAAGTTGTTGTGAGGGAACTAAAAGAATTGACCAATCATTTTAAGCAACATTATTGGCGGGGTTGGTTAAAATTGCACGATCTCTGTGAAGGTTGGCGGCTTGCTAGAGAGACTTAACGGGAAAAGTCAGATTGAGAACTTATTAACTTTATTGCTTTCTCAAGACATTGATTGCCACTGTTTTTACATTCAGGAATCTGGATATCTGGCTGAACTCCCCTGCCCTCAATCGTACTGCCTTTAAGTGAAAACGTTTGAGAAATGGGAGCAAGTAGAATAAAACCTGGCCATCTCAACTTAAAAACTCCCCCTCCTAAAACTGAACCACTGGTGCGAACTCCTAATATTTTAGCGGCTGCGTGTTCTTGAGCGGCGGCTGCAAATACTTCACAAGCGGAGCCGCATTGCTCGTCAACTAAAACAAAATGAGGTCTGGGGTCTTTTTTGGCTTCAAACCGTGTTCGATACTCGATATAGTTCTTTTCCTCTGAGAGTTTAATCTCTGCAAGAGCTACATTTTTCACAGAGTCATCAAAATATCCGCGAAAGATATATGGCTGCTTGATTGCTGCACCACGTCGAGTTCTCTCTGTTGAAATCACTTTGTTGGGGCCAATAATGTTTTCAATGACATAGCTAATGCTAGACTGGACACCGCCCCCATTATCACGAAGATCGATTAAGATAGCTTTAGTTTTGGAAAGTTGAGCTAAAGCTTGCTCAACTGCCACTTTAGTAATTTGAGGGACAACAAAGCTTTTAACTTGAAGAATTCCGATCTCACCTCTTATTTGGGCTGAAACTGTAGGAGACTTTTTGGCTGTTGACACAGAAGGTTGATTAAATAAACGGAACAATTGTTCACCCTCTATAGGGTCAAAAACCCTCACATGAGATATTGACAGTTTTTCGAGTTGATTGTTAACAAGTTGCGTTAACTCTAACCTTGACCAAGTTTGTTTTGCATTAATTAGAGCAACTAAAGCTTTCAAATTCTGCTCTCGAAGTTGTTTTTTAAAGGTGGGATTAAAAATATTGTTATCAAGTGTTTGAAAAACATTATTAACAAATAATTTGGCGTCTGAGTCAGAAATAGTATCTGTGCTTTTTAATTTTGAGTCAGTGAACCAGTCCAATGTAATCTCTTGGTCTGGCTTGTGAGAATTTGGAATTGGCAATGATGATGAAAGGGTAAAGGCGGGCGAGGATACTAGTTTATTCTCAGGAAAACCCAGAATATTGAACAATATTGCCGCCGATATGGGGAGACTAATTATCTTTGTACACCTTGAACGCATACGCAACTTCTTTCAATGAACAGCTAATTATACTTTTTATCGTGTAGAACATCTACAGACAAAGGTGTGCAAGCGGCTAGCTATTACGGTGAGCCAGGAACAGGTAAGACACTTCCCGCCCATGCGATCGCTGATCGATTGGGCAAACCCATTCTGCTAACCAGTTATGGGGACATCGAAAGTAAGTTTCATGGCGAGAAACCCAAAAACTTGCAGGCTATCTTTTACGCTGCTGAGAGAAATGATGGTGTTCTGTTTAATGCTTAACTAAACTGTATTGCAGTTTAAATCACAAAAGGTTCAAGTTCGCGGTTATACCACTCATCTTCAAACCGTTCAGTAATCAGTGGTCTGATGATAAACTTGGGTGGGCTACCATCCAGAACATCAATCCGCACACATGAGTAAGGCAGGCGGTTCTGGAAATTGTAATCATGACGGCCCACAAAAAGCATTGAATCGGCAACTTTCCGAGTGGGTTTACCTGCAATTTCCGTAAAAGTCTCCATCAATTCAGTCCCCTCTCGCCGTTGATAACGGGGACGATGACCACTACCACCAGAGATAATGCAGTTAATGTGAGAGTCAGCAAATCCGGTATCAGTTGTGCAAAGATGCTCTAAACAGTGAGCGTGACCGTTTAAAATCAAATCCACTATGGGACGTTCTTTAATTAAAGAACCAAGAGTTTCTGCCACTTGTTCAAACACCCAGCGCAAGCGGTGGCGAACCGCCAAGGTTTGGGCCTGATGCCACTTTGTGGCTTCTGTAACGTAGGGTGGATGGTGGAAAAAAATAATCCGTCCGCGCACTTCGGAGTTGTTCCAAGATTCGATTAGTCTGGTACGCAACCATTCAAGTTGTTCAAAATCTATCGCAGGTATTTTTTGAGATGCCAATTGTTTTTCAATGTCGATTTTGATCTCGTTTATTTGGTCTAGTTTGGCGCTAAGTTCATCGAGTTGTTCCGCGTCGGTGGGTTTATCCGGGTTGAGGCTATCGCATATTCCCAAAATCTGCAATTCTTCTCGATCTATTTCCTGGCGACGCTTTTGCAATTTCTGGCGATAAATTTCTCCCTCTTGAGTTGCTGGTAAGGGCGATGGTGTATTAAAGGTATTAGAATCCAGTGCAAAAAAATCAATTCCGCCGTAACGAAAGGTATAATAGCGATTGGGTAAGCGGGTAAACTGTCCAGGTTCGTAACGCAAACAGCGCCCTGTGTCGGTCTTAGCAGTGTAGTGTTGATCTAAATGACGTTCTAATTCTGGAGAAGACATCGCTCCTGTATAGTCCATAAATGCCCGTGCATAAGCATTACCTTGATACGATCCATGCCAGCCAATCTCAATATCTTTGTAGCGCAACAGGCGACGTAATGAAGATGTTGTTCCAGTAAATAAACGGTACATCAACGGTACATCGTAGTAATCATGATTACCTGGTACTGGCAAGAATGGGAGATTAAACACCATGCGATCGTAGGGAATGTCTTTCGGGTTGTCGCCACCGACAAGAAATTCCCGGTAAGGTTCAATAAAGTTTGTCGAGTAATACTCTTGGGAACCCACCACATAAATTACATCGCCTGTGTGCAACACAAAACTGCAATCATCCTGGTGAGTCAGCATTAGTTCAGCAACTTTTCGTTGGGGGTGGTATGGAGAATGGGATTTGGTGCCGGAATCACCGATAACCATAAAGGAAAATTCTGCACTATCTTCTCTGCGATCATCAATAACTATGCTGGTTTGATCAATTCCCCGTTGCACAAAACTTGGATGCATCCACCGCACCCGTTCCTTCATCTTTTGAATTTTTACAGGAATCGGTGGATCGGAAATCAATTTCATGGCTGATAACTCTTGAATGCCTAATGCATAAGCCGATTGTAACGAAATATTTAATTGTTATTAGTCATTTGTCATTTGTGAATAACCAATACCAATGACTAATTCCCAACCTTTAAGGCAAATTTTCTCGCAGTAATGCTCGAAAGCCTGCTTGTTGAAAATGCTCATCAGCAGTCAATGCTTCCGTGATTCCGCTATATTGCATCACTATAAAAGATACGCAATCGACAAATCCCCATTCTTTCTCTGTTTGTTCTCGATATAGCTCGAAAGCACGTTCGTAGAGTTCCTGGGAGAGGGGGACAATTTCTACTTTAGAGTCTGCTACTAGAGAATTTAATAATATGATTGCCGCTTGACGATAAGGTTTTTGGGATAAAGCATTGCCAATTTCCAACATTACCGCCTGTGTTGTCACCAAACGAGTTTCTGCTGCTTGTAACATTTTAGCCAGATGTAAGGCTCGGTCATGCAAGCGATCGCTCGGTGCAGATAAGGCAATGGCAAATGATGTATCAAGAAAGACTTCAGAATGCATGGAAAGTTTACTTACCGTATAAATATTTATCTATATTGGTACACCAATCCGGTGGCCCATCTAATTTGAGCGATCGCGCTGTTTGTAAAAATGATACCGTTTCATGTTCACCTGGCGGTAAAATTTCAATACTGATTCGCACGCGGGTATTGATTGGCAGTGCGATCGGTTCAGCCGGATAGAACACTTTGCCATTAAAGACAGCTGTGATTTTTTCTACCATTGTTTGCAAAAAGTGCTTTTACTCTATCCTAAGCTGGTTGTAGCAATACGGGTAGAGTAAACGACGCAATAACTAGTGAAGATACTTATACTGATCTTACGAATTATATCGATTTTTCAGAATTGCCTCAGCTACCAACTGAACTAATATTCATTCGTAACAGGTTAAGACGAAATCATTTTTATCAATAGTAATTAAGTTATAAATTAGCCACTCAATAGAGTATTAAATTAAATTTCGTACTGAAGTCTTCGGGTAAAAATGAATGATGCATTTAAATATAATGCGTAGGATAATGCGTAGGCATTGCCAGCTTAAAAATTGTGTTTTCTACCTTGATATCAGCATAATTCTAAGTATTATAGCTCATTGACATATTTATTTTCTGAATCTCTTACTGACGATTAATGTTGCTCAAATCACTAGTCTCGGCTATTTATAAACTCCTGACTTAGTAAAAATAATTGAAGCCAGACTAGAACTATTGTTCTATATATCCTATAATCTTTTTAATTACGGTATCTGCCTAGAAATACCGTATATTTAGGGGTGATTCTGATGAGTAAGTCGCAACAACTGACACAATTAAGTAAATTTCTAAGTGAGGGTATACAGGCTTATGCCATGAAAGCTTTGCAGACTATACAACTCTCGTATAAACACACAATTAGGAGTTGGTTCAATAGACACACTGTGCAAAGCTTTGTGAGTCTGTTTCTCATAGGTGCTTTTTTGAGTATAGCAGTTGCCTCCTGCTCTGGAAGCAGTTCAGCTAGCAAAAACGATGTTAAGTTAAAACTCGTTTCTTTTTCTGTTACCAAAGCAGCTCATGACCAGATAATCCCCAAATTTGTCCAAAAGTGGAAGCAAGAACATAACCAAAACGTCACATTTGAGCAAAGTTATGGAGGTTCTGGCGCTCAAGCAGCTGCTGTCATAGCCGGTTCGCAAGAAGCAGATATAGTACATTTGGCACTTCCCCTGGATGTCAACAGAATTCAGCAAGCGGGTTTAATTAAATCAGGTTGGGAAACCGAAGCTCCGAGAAGTGGTATTGTTAGCAAATCGGTTGCTGCGATCGTAACTCGCGAAGGCAACCCTAAAGGCATCAATACTTGGGCAGACTTGGCAAAAGATGGCGTAAAAGTAATTGCGGCTAACCCAAAAACTTCTGGTATTGCTATCTGGGAATTCTTGGCTTTTTGGGGTTCGGTGAGTCTAACAGGCGGTGATGAGGCGACAGCGCTAGATTATGTCACCAAAGTTTATAAGAATACTCCTATTCTGACAAAAGATGCCCGTGAAGCAAGCGATTTATTTTTCCAAAAAGGTCAGGGAGATGTTTTAATCAACTACGAAAATGAGGTGATTTTGGCGGGTAAAAATGGGACTAAGTTACCTTATGTTGTACCCCAAGTCAATATTTCCATTGATAATCCTGTAGCAGTAGTCGATAAAAACGTCGATAAGCACGGTACAAGAGAAGTTGCACAAGCTTTTGTTGATTTTCTTTACTCGACAGAAGCTCAACGGGAATTTGCAAAATTACAATATCGTCCTGTTAACCCTACCGTTACCCAAGAAGTAGTATCAAAATATCCGCCAATTAAAACTTTATTCACATCTCAAGATTTAGGTGGTTGGGATATTATCCAGAACAAGTTTTTTGGAGATGGGGCAATTTTTGACAAAGTGCAAGCTGCGAAAAAAGCATGATATCTATTTTCTCATGCAGCATTCTCTACTTGCAGCTAGCCAAACATAAGCAATTCGCAGTCATTTTATCTCAATTGATAATTTATGAGCTTTCGTAGCCGATTTAAGAATAGCCTTTTCCTGACATTTTTAATGATTATTACCAGCAGTATCACTGCTTGTAGCAGTAATGAGGAAAAGAAAAGTCAGGTGAGTATTGATGGTGCAGCTGTAGGTTTTCCTATTTCTTTAGCAGTTGCAGAAGAATACGGTAAAGTCAAACCTGAAGCTAAAGTAAGCGTTGCCTCAAGTGGTACTGGTGGTGGTTTCAGTAAATTTTGTAATGGCGATATTGATGTAGCTGGTGCTTCTCGCACCATTAGAGATGAAGAAATCAAAAAATGTCAAAGTAAGAATATTAAATTTGTAGAGTTGCCTATAGCTTTAGATGGCATCGCCGTGATTGCTAATCGCCAAAATAACTTTGCCAAATGTCTAACTATTAAGGAATTGGGTAAGATTTGGGGCGGCAAATCAGACGGCAAAATATTGACATGGAATCAAGTTAATCCCAAGTTTCCTAACGAAAAGCTGAAGTTGTATGCTCCATCTTCTGATACGGGAACATTCGATTATATGACTCAAGCTGTGACTGGCAAAGCCAAGAATGGCCGTACAGACTACACTGCCACTCAGAATCAAAACCTTCTCGTCCAAGGAGTGTCAGGTGATGTAACAGCCTTGGGTTATGTAGGAATATCTTACTACATTCAAAATCAAGAAAAACTGAATCTAGTCGCTGTAGAAAGCCTGACAGGAAAGTGTGAAAAACCAGTTCCAGTGGATAATGTAATTAAAAATATCTATACACCTTTGTCTCGTCCTCTCTTCATCTATGTCAGTAAAAAATCTTTAGATACTAAGCCAGCAGTAAAAGAATTTGTAAATTTTTATCTAGAAAATTCTTGGAAGTGGGTAGATAGTGTTGGTTATGTAGCATTACCTGATGAAGCTTACCTCAAAGTAAAACAAAAATTTGCTACTGGTGAAACTGGGACAAAGTTTAAAAAAGCAAAACCAGGTGAACCGATCACAAACTTCATTTAAATAAAGTCCTAGTCATTGTAGTCTGAGTGTAGTTAAAACTTAACTGTTTATGCAAAATACCAATTCTCAAGACAAGCCTTATCTACTATCCAGACAGTCACTGGATAAAAATCCATCTGAAGATATCTCAGAAAAGATTGTTGCGGCAGTTTTATTTGCTTGTGCTTTAGTTTCAGTTTTAACTACCTTTGGGATTGTTGTAATTATCTTTCAAGAGACATTCGGTTTTTTCCAAGAAGTTTCATTTGCCCAATTTTTTCTTGATACTAAATGGACGCCTTTATTTGCTAATAGACATTTTGGTGTTTGGCCATTGATTAATGGCACTTTTTTGACTACAGCTATTGCTATGGCAGTAGCTGTTCCTTTGGGTTTATCTTCTGCTATTTATTTGAGTGAATATGCTGAACCGAAAGTGGCTGCAATTTTACGTCCAGCAGTCGAACTTTTGGCGGGAGTACCTACAGTAGTATATGGTTACTTTGCGCTGTTGTTCCTTACGCCATTGCTGCGGAATTTTATCCCTTTAGAAATATTCAACGCTTTGAGTGCGGGGTTAATGATGGGGGTAATGATTACTCCTACTGTTGGTTCTATCAGCCTAGATGCTATTCGAGCAGTTCCACGCTCATTGCGAGAAGGAGCTTATGCTTTAGGTATCACTAAACTGGAAACCATTTTTAAAGTAGTTCTACCAGCCGCGCTTTCTGGAATCATAGCCTCGATTATTTTGGGTATTTCTCGAGCTGTGGGTGAAACCATGACTGTCCTCATCGCCGCCGGACAACAACCAAGACTAACTGTTAATTTTGCTGAATCAATAGAAACAATGACAGCTTACATGGCACAAATTTCTGGTGGAGATAGTCCACGTGGTAGTCTCAATTTCAAGACATTATATGCTGTAGGCGCTGTTCTGTTTCTACTTACCCTTGCTTTGAATATTGTTAGTTACTGGATTGCTAATCGCTTTAAAGAAAAATACGACTAACATAGATATATATGGCTACAAGTTATCAACAAGATGATTCTCTAGATTCTGCGGCAGAATTTACCGATAATGTTGAGAGTAGGGAGACATTAGGGAAAGTATTTGAAGTACTTTTTTTGTTAGGATTGCTGATTGGTTTATTTATCCTAGCGTTGCTACTTTTTGATATTTTTAAAGACGGATTAGGCAGATTTTTGTCACCCGGCTTTCTCACGGAAACTCCTTCTCGTTTTCCTGACCAAGGTGGTATCCGTCCTGCAATTATCAGCAGCATTCTTTTAGGGTTGGTTGTAATTTTAGTGACTGTCCCAATTGGTGTAGGAGCAGCTTTATATCTAGAAGAGTATGCACCTAAAGCTTGGTGGACAGCGATTATTGAGATTAATATCAGTAATCTGGCGGGTGTACCTTCTATCGTCTATGGATTGCTGGGTTTAGGGGTTTTCAATTATTTGCTTGGATTTGGCCCCGCTTTGATTTCCGGTGCATTAACTTTATCTTTGTTGTCTTTACCAGTAATTATTGTGACAGCTAGAGAAGCAATTCGCGCTGTCCCAGATTCCCTAAGAAATGCTTCTTACGGATTAGGTGTCACAAAATGGCGAACTATTAGCAATCATGTCATACCATACGCTGTTCCCGGTATTCTGACGGGGGTGATTATCTCTGTATCCCGCGCTATTGGTGATGCAGCCTCTCTGATTGTTGTAGGCGCTGTGGGTTTTCTCACCTTTAACCCTGGTTTATTTCAGAGATTTATGGCATTACCCATTCAAATTTACAGTTATATAACTCGTCCTGAACCGGGTTTTGCTAGTGCAGCAGCAGCCACAATTATTGCGTTGTTAATCTTGATTTTAGTTTTAAATGGCGTAGCAATTTATATTCGACAACGCTTCTCAATAAATTAGGTAATTAAATATCTAATTCGATACATTCACGGTTATTAGGAGTTCAACCAAATGACTTATAGCAATAGTAGAAGTCAATCAGATAGCGCCACAATAGACCAAGACAAGGGCGTATTCAATGTTGAAGGGGTGAAAGTCTTTTATGGGGGATTTCTGGCACTTTTAGATGTTTATATAAAGATTCCTGAAAAACAAATTATTGCTTTTATTGGCCCTTCAGGATGTGGTAAAAGTACCTTACTGCGTTGCTTCAATCGGATGAATGATTTAATCCCTGGAGCTAGGGTAGAAGGGAGACTGAATTATCGCGATCGCAATATTTACGATCCTAAGATAAATTCTGTAAAATTACGCCGCCAAGTCGGAATGGTTTTTCAAAGACCAAATCCTTTCCCCAAGTCAATATACGAAAATATTTCCTTTGGGCCGCGTGCTAACGGTTATAAAGGTAACATTGATGAATTGGTGGAAGATTCTCTCAGACGCGCTGCTATCTGGGATGAAGTCAAAGATAAACTCAAAGAGAAGGGAACTGCATTATCTGGCGGACAACAGCAACGACTTTGCATAGCAAGAGCGATCGCCATGAAGCCAGATGTATTATTAATGGATGAACCATGTTCTGCTCTCGACCCCATTTCTAGCCGCCAAGTAGAAGAACTTTGCTTAGAACTCAAGGAGCAATACACCATCATTATGGTGACTCACAATATGCAGCAAGCTTCCAGAGTCGCAGATTTCACGGCTTTCTTCAATACAGAAATTGACGAGCATGGCAAACGTCGCGGAAAATTAGTTGAGTTTAATCCTACAGCCCAAATGTTCAGCTCTCCTCAAACTAAAGAAGCTGAGGATTATATTAGTGGACGTTTCGGTTAAATTTGTAATTCGTAATGACGGTAGGGAATGCGTTGTAGTTCTAATTATGATGTGAGTTTGACAAACCTCTCCCTGCTTTGAACTAAAGTTCAAGTCTGTCCCTCTCCGAGTCGGAGAGGGACGGTTTTGCGTAGTAAAACCAAGGAGAGGTTTTTTGATTACTATATAAGCTGTCGAATTTACGTTAATTGTGGAAAATATGCTGAGGCTTAATAGTACTAAATTAAAGTAATATTTCAGTTTAGTACTTATACTGTGTATTATGTTTAAGCCACTGTCATTTGCTTTAGTTGTAGCTACCGTTCTAGTTGCATCAATCAATAATCCCAGTGCCACTTTCGCTCGTACTTGTGCCTCTAAGTGTGGGTCGCACCCAATTCAGTTTACACCTGGGCAAAGTATCCGAGTTGAAGTTATAAATAGCACACCTAACTTAATCAAAATCCAAAAACCCTCTGGGACTGATGCAATATCCTTGAGTCCAGGACAGAAATTAAATCTAGAACAAATAGAGAGTACAGAGGCAAATACATCTCTGATATTTTGGAGCGAAAAGGGTTTATCACTACAAGCAATTGTCTCCAAACCTAACTTTGGCACATTGCGGCTCGAACTCCGTCCGATGCGCTCTCCTGGCGATCGCTCGTTATATATTATGGATGATGGTAGGATAAACGTGTTTTAGATAGCAAATAATGTTATTAGTTATGAGTTAAGAAACAACTTTCAATTCAACACTCATAACTAAAAACTCCTAACTTTGTATTGTGCTAGACCGACCTGTATCTGAACTATCAAAGCCTCGCAGGCGTTTACCCGATCAGCGCTGGCAAATTTATCCACAAAAACCAGAATTTGCCCAAAATCTGGCAGCTTTGACAAACATTTCACCCATTGTCAGCCAGTTGTTGATTAATCGGGGTATGGAAACACTAGAACAGGTACAAGCATTTTTAAATCCAGAGTCTCTAGTCTTACCTTCGCCCTTAGAAGATTTCCCAGATTTGGCGATTAGTTTGGAGTTGTTGCAAAATGCGATCGCTTCTCAAACAAAAATTGCTATTTGTGGTGATTACGATGCTGATGGGATGACCAGCACTGCTCTACTTTTACGTAGTCTACGCACTTTAGGCGCACAAGTAGATTATGCTATTCCCAGCCGGATGCACGAAGGTTACGGTATCAATAAACGCATAGTTGAAGAATTCCACAGCGAAGGTGTGGGATTAATTCTGACTGTAGATAATGGCATCTCTGCGTTTGAACCAGTTGCTAGAGCTAGAGAACTTGGTCTTGCAGTGATTATCACCGATCACCACGATATACCCCAAAAATTACCACCAGCTAACGCTATCCTCAACCCCAAACTAATAGCTGAATCCTCACCTTATCGGGGTGTTGCTGGTGTTGGTGTTGCCTACATTTTGGCAGTGTCTCTAGCACAACAGCTAGGGGAGACTAAGGGCTTGATCCAGCCGATGCTAGCACTATTTACGCTGGGAACGATCGCAGATTTAGCCCCCTTAACTGGCGTAAATCGCCGTTGGGTAAAACGTGGTTTACAGCATTTACCCAAATCCAACTTAGCTGGTATACAGGCGTTGATTCAAGTAGGTGGCGTGCAGGCGAGGGGAGATGAGAGAGCAGGGGAAGCAGGGCGACAAATTACTTCCTCATCTCCCTTATCCCTCCC
>NZ_CAXTNE010000175.1:0-17068 GCF_964245445.1 uncultured Nostoc sp. | reverse complement strand
TATCAATGTTCTCACCTTCCAGTCTCAACCTCTTTAATTCACATTAGGCGTAACTCCTAACTCAAAACTTCTATTCACGGTTGAAACATTTTAGTTAGCTGATCCAGCAATTGCATTTCTTGCTTGCTGTCTTCCAATGTCCGCGCCAGTATAATTGCCCTTTCGTAAAAATTGCGGGCAGTTAGGTAATTACCTTGTTGCTTGTATAACTGAGCGTAAGACTCAAAAGATTTTAATTCTTCTCGCAAATTTTGCAATTCTTTAGCGAGTGCTAAACGTTGCTCTAGTAAATCAGAAGCCCGTTCGTAACGTCCGACAGCAGTGTGAGCAGTAACTAAACCGTCAATTGCTCGTAATTCATTAGTGCGATCGCGGTTAGTTTTAGCTATCCGCATTGCTTCCCCATAAGTGGCAATGGTATCCTGATAATTTCCAGATGCTAAGTAAGCATCTCCTAAATTATTCAAAGTATTTGCTTCAGCGATGGCATCGCCAGTCTGACGGCGGAAAATTAAAGCGTTTTCATACAATTTAATCGCCTTATTATAATCTCCCAACCTGGCAGTTACTAAACCCAAATTACTTAAAGATAGTCCTTCTCCTTCAATGTTTTTGACACCGTGAGCAATTGCGAGTGCATCTTCAACAGAATTGCTGGCAGCAGCAAATTCTCCTTGTTGCAGGAAAAATGTACTGATATTATTTAGCACAAAAACCTGAGATTGGAAGTCTTTAGTATCACGAGCGATCGCTAATCCTCTTCTTAAAGCATCTTCCGCCTCTTTTAAACTACCAAGCTGCACATAAGCCTTCGCAAGCAAATTGTAAGTTAGACCTTGTGCTTTCAGGTCGCCAATTGCGTGATATAGTTCCAGTGCCCGCAAGCAAGACGTAATTGTTTTATCGGCATATCCTGAAGCGTATTGTTTTTCACCGATACTCAGCAAGCTATCTGCTTCATCTCTTGATTGTCGCCCAACTGAACTATTTAAAGGACGATGGAGTTGTTGCGTAATATCAGCTGCACTCGCAGCTATGGGACTCAGCAAAAAAGTAAACAGTAAAAAGCTCTGTACAAGTATTTGGGGACGAGAAATCGCACCTACACAAATTAAGCCTACCTTTTGCCTGGGAAATACAAGCCGTTGTTTCATAAAAATTACCCCTAAAGTTGCGGGTTTAAGTAGAAGGTCTAAAAAAAAGTTTTAATTTTTTAATTTGAAGATAAATCATATACGCATTTATACTTAAACTATGATTGCAATAAATCTTCTCCAAAGTATATAGTGCGGATATCTGTGGGTAATTTGTCCTCTAACATACGATAGCCTTCCTGGAGTAAATTGGCTACAACGCTTGGAGCGATCGCTTCTCCTTCGGCTTGCAGATAGGCGGCGATTCTAGTTTCACTCCAGTGGAAAGTTTGAGCCATTAACACGATTAATCGCAAAACAGGTGGTAGTTGGTCTAATGCCTGTTGTACATAGCACCATAGTGGCGGCGAAGTTGCTTGCAGAGAATAATGAATTGCTTCTGTAGGTGGTACTTTAATCTCGTTAATACAGAAAGCTGTCATATTAATTAACCAATTTTGCATGGTTAAGGCTTCCTTACCTGATTCGGAGTCGGTTAAATTTAGTCCTCCGAGTTCGTAGTAAATATGTCGCCAGGTGAGGGCAAACAGATAATCTGCCTGCACAGGCGATCGCGCCGAATGACGAATTAAGGTATACACTATGGGACTATAGCGACAAAAAATCACCGTGAAGTACTTTCCAGCATCTGGATTTTGCTGAAACAGAGTCAGTAGTTCATGGTCACTGTGATGGAACAGCGACTTTACCAGGGGGTGATTAGCTTCCGGGAAATGAGGAATTTGCATAAGCCTTTCGATGGATAGTTGTTAAAATAGTTTTGGGAATTGCACTCCGGTAGCTAATCGCATAATATCTTGGTGTTGCCCAGTTTGTAGCCCAAACTCAGACTACTTGAGTATTGATAAACTAGAAACAAAGACTTAATTTTAGTCTTAATCGACAATCATAAAATCGGCTCCCTTATAGAATCCTTATTTGTTCATGGTTATAGCAGTTAGTGTGATATCGTTCCTGCTCAGTCCCCTTACCTTAGGCTCCTTTCTGCCTTCTCTGCCCTTAGATAGCCTGTTCTCCACTCAAGGCATTATGGTGATGCTGCTAGCAGCTTACGCTGGCGCAATGTGGATGTTCCTCACCAGTGCCCCAAAAGTACACACTGTAATGGTGTCGGATTTGGAGATTGCCCGACAGTTGTATGAAGGGCTGCTAGATTTGCCAGCAGCTGAGGTGCCATTGCACTACTACTACAATTACGAACAAACTCTCGGCGCAACTGGCATTGATCCACTATATATGTCTACTGGCCCGAGCTTGTCTAGCAAAATGATGAATAATGCCAATGATGGGCTGTGGTATCAATTGAAGAAAAACACCCAGCTACATGTCATTACTGGGGCGAGTTTAGGTAGCAAAAATCAGCAACGCCACGTTTGTTTTGATCACGACTGCCTGGAAATGATTTTAATGCGAGTCGAAGTGCGCGGTTTGAAATTCAAGATTCGCAACCAGAAGCCCCTGAATTTTTTGGTCAAGGACTATGAAGGGCGCGTAATTGAGGTGGCTGAAGTAGCGAATTAGTCATTAGATTTTAGATTATTTTAGGTTGGGTGGTGCGGTCGCTCCACCCAATATTTTTTTATATAGCAGGTGAGGCGTAGCTTGCCGCCGTAGGCATCGCTCTACGATTGATTATTTAAAGTCATTATCGGGTTTTGCTAAATAGAAGCTTATGTCCGTGGAAAATATGTACACATCTCATCTGTATGAAACAGATTTCTATACTTGGACTCAACAGCAGGTTAGCTTGCTCAAAACTCAACAGTGGGATCAATTAGATACGGTTAACCTGATTGAAGAAATTGAAACTTTGGGTAGAAGAGAACGGCAAGAATTAAGAAATCGGCTAGGAATATTGTTAGGACACCTACTGAAATGGCAATTTCAACCAGAAAAACGTAGCAATAGCTGGTTGGGTACAATTCGAGAGCAACGTGTTCAAATTAAGCTACTTTTGCAAGATAGCCCTAGTTTGAAACCCTATCTAGACGAAGTTTTCCCCACTGTTTATGAACTGGGTTTAGCTTTGGCAATGCGAGAGACTCAATTAGGTGAACAGGTTTTTCCAGAAATATGCCCTTACACTTTAGAGCAAACTCTGAATCCTGAATTTTTACCAAATCTAAATCAGGTTGATGAGTAAGCGAGTAATCGTCCCAATATTGTTTTATCACCGTAAACCGTGGCAAATAAAAGCAGCCCAGTAACGAGGATCTGAAAAGGGAAATTGCTGAGTAGAGTTTTCGATTTCTATAATTCGTTTGTTCAATTTGGTATACATATTATATTCACGCTTCCATTGTTCATATTCGATAGAATCAGAAAGATATTTTTTTCTATTTCGTATCAGTTCTTTTTCCCTTGCTTCTACTTCATGAAATATTTTCTTTAGGTCTACTTTTGTAAATTCTCGTAGCTGAATTTGGGCTTGCTGTAAAGATTCCAGACGGTTTTTATCTTCTTGTCGCTGCTGGTAGTAAAAAATGGAAAATAATGCTGTGGCTAAATCATTGACTGACCACAGAGTACTAACTACACTTCTAGCACCAGCGCACAAAAAGCCTGTGGAGAGAGTCAGAATATCATCAGTTAGCGAAGGAGTACCTAAATTAGTTTCGCAGCAAGATAAAAACACTTCTACAAGTTGAGGTAAACGCCAGCTTGGTGTCATCAATTGCCCCAAGGTGATGCTACCATCAGCTAATTTTAACTGTGATTCTAAAGGATTATCGAGGCGAGATTGGGCATGGTGGCAGGAATGAAGTACTTGAACTTGTTGTGCTAACTGTCGATAGTTATTAGAGGTGGCTTGACTGCTGCCAATTAATCTGTTTTCTAATGGAATATTGTACATTTGGGCGAGTTGTTCGCCTTCAAATCTGGCACAGGGAAGGTTATCTTCGGCATCTTCTACAGTTCCATATTGCAGAGATATTTCATTAAATGTCCCTACAGTATCGCGTTGCTGACAAAATTCTAAAATTTGACAACTTGGGGTGTAACGGATGAGAAATTTATCTCCTAAATATTCCTGATATTCTCCTGTAGGTAAAGCAGCAAAGGGAATCTGATGCAGTAACAGGTGAGGTACTAAAATTAATTCTTCTATTCCTTCAAGATGTTGGGATATGAGTTTAGGTATTTGTAAACGTTCAGCTAATTCGCGGAGAATACTGTCAATTTGAGTTTCCCATTTTTGGGAATCATTCATATAAGGCAATAACCAATTTTGGTTAATCCAGCCTTGCAACGTATTTAAGCCTTGTCCTGTGCAGGTGTGGTGAGTAATTTGGTTTTGCTGGACGACAAAAATGTAAGTGTCGCTGTTGGTAGTGTAGAAACTGAGGATAGCTGTATTGGGTTGGTCAATTAGCTTTTGAATTTCTGACAAGCTGAGGGGGTTAACTTGAATTTCTCCCGCTAATACGGGATCTTCGCGTCTGATATTTTCCCGAACTTGTTGTTTTTGAATTTCTAAAAATGCGATCGCTTCATTATAAGCTTCCCAAGCAGCGCGTGTTTCACTACGGCTATTTTCAGATTTATGACTTTGGCGTTCTTGGTCAATTTGCCATTGCAGTGCTTCATACTGCTGCAATAATTCTTGGACTTTTGGGGGGATTTCTTCGCCTTGAGAGAGGTTGTAGCTTGCCATTAAGTCTACCAGGCGTTTGGAACGCGATCGCTCGGAGTATTCAAAGGCTTTTTCTATTTGTCCAGCATTGATGCAGGCTTGCACCATGTTTTGATAAACATCAATGGATTCTTCTATAATTTCTTGACGGCGGGATTCAGAAGTTACCCAATTACGGCTAGTTTCTACTGCGTCAATAGCTGCTTCATAGCCTTGGATAGCTTTATCCCAATTATCATTGGAGAAAGCTGTGTTACCCAAGTTACGTCCTGTTATAAAGCAATCAAGCGGAAATATGTTGTGTTGATAGACGGTTAAGGCTAACTGAAAAGATTCAATTGCTTTCGTAAAATATCCATGCAAGTTATAAATATGACCAATATTACTATGAGTTAATGCCCAGTCTTCCGGGAAAGCTTCTTGAGTACGAATTTGTAAAGCAAATTGAAAAGCAGTGATAGCCAGTTCTAAGTCGTTTGTGTAATCTTCTTTAAAATGCTCACCATAGCAAATTCCCAAATTCATTTGTGTCATAGCCCAGTCTATAGGATAAAATTCTTTGGTAAAAATTTGTAAGCTTTTTTGTAGAGAAATAATAGCTAAATCCAAATTTTTTGATCTAGTACCACAAATTCTATCCAAATAAGTAATACCTAAGTTATTTTGAGTTCTTGCCCATTCGTTAGGAAAGGCTTCTTTAGTAAAAATTTGGCAAGCTTCTTCAAAAGCAAATATAGCCAATTCTATATTTTGCTCTTTGTCTTTTTGAATACGTTCTAAGTAAGCAAGCCCCAAATTGTTTTTTACATCAGCCCATCCTTGAGGATAATCTGTCTGGCTAAAAACTTTCGCTGCTGCTTGATAACAGGCAATCGCTAATTCTATATTTTCTGCTTTGTCTCCTTTAATACGATAGCGATAGCTATTTCCTAAATTATTTTGGGTTTCAGCCCACTCCTGTGGAAAAGCTTCTTTAGTAAAAACTTGTAAAGCAGATTTGCAGGCGGCTATAGCTAATTCTAGATTCTCTACTTTGTTCCCTCGGATTCGGTCACGGTAAGCAACTGCTAGATTATTTTGAATAGTAGCCCATTTTTGAACAAATGCTTTTTCGGTAATGATTTCTAAAGCTGCTTGCAAAACAGTTATAGCCATTTCCAGATTCTCAGCTTTGTCTCCTTGGATACGCTTGATATAGGCACCAGCTAAACTGTTTTGGGTCATAGCCCATTCTGTAGGGAAGTCTTGTTTATTAAAGACTTGCAAAGCTTCTTGCAAAGCAGTAATAGCAATTTCTATATTTTCGGTTTTATATCCTCGGATACGCTGTATATAGGCAGCGGCTAAACTGTTTTGAGTCATAGCCCATTCTTGGGAAAAGGCTTCTGGAGTAAAGACAGTTTGAGCTACCTCATAGCCAGCAATGGCAATTTCTATATTTGATGCTTTACTTCCTAAAGGAAACTCAGCGATCAGGTTACTGAAATTAAAAATGTCAATTGCTAAGATTTCTGCTGAAATTAGGTTTTCTTCTATTAACATATCTATAGCCCAAGCCTTCAACCAGCAAGAAAATTTATCATCAATTTTGTCTAGGTTAGCTTGCAGAAATGGATAAACCACTTGTGGATCAGCATGACTACTACTCACTGCTTGTAACAGCATTAGAATAAGTTCTACATAAGTTTCTGCTGACGATGGCTTACCTATAGTAGCGGAAATTGTAACAGCAACCCTACGGATAAAAATGGCATTTTCTTCGTCTCTCTGCTCCGCTAATGTTGCAGCTACCTGCTTCATAGTGTCTATCAAATCATCATCTATCAAGTTTTTATGAACCTCTAAAATTCCCGGTTCTTGTCCCTTAGAAGATTGGAGAAGTTCATGTATTAGCTTTAAATAAGCATTAAGGCGTTTTTCTTCTATCACCAATAAATTCCTGCTTATGAGTTTAGTTTATGAATTTATTTATACCGCTCAAAAAATTCCTTTAACTTCTCTAGCAATTCTTCCGCTAAATCCAACAACTTAATCTCATCAATTTCATCACTAGTTCCGCGATTACTTTCTCCAACTGCTACATTAGCAGCCAAAACATTTTTGACAGCAAAAATCCGATCTTCTTCTTCAGATAAATTCAAACATTTTTCCAACTCTACAGCAACTTCTTGGATTGTCCTTGTACCCAAACGCGCTCTTACTTTTACTGCTACCGAATCGTCACTTTCTAGCAGTTTTACCAAAGCTGTTCTCAGTCCATCATCCTCGCGGGAAAACTTATCAACGGCTACACGCACATATTCCCGCACGCTCATATTTGCCGCCAATGCCTTTTGGAAAACTATATCTGGTACATCTACCAGCAATACACCTTCGTTATCACTAGCTTGATATAAGTCGTCCCCTTGTTTGACGGCTACCAGCAAATCTGCACCCAAGGCGTGTAAATAGTGCAACACTGATTCCAACTCATGTTCCTTTAACGCCGACTCCAGTTTGGACACTGCCGCTTGCTTTACTCCAAGTTTTTGAGCTAGCTGTGCCTGAGTCAATCCTGCTTTATTACGTATTTCCCGCATGGCATCGGTAAGATATAGGCGCAGATACTCTAACTTTCCCGCCAGAATTACCTCTGGTTCGGCGCTTACCTTTTGCTGTAACCAAGCTTGAAAATTAGGCTTTTTCATTATTATTCCCTCTGCTGCAATTCACGCAATCTCACTCTTGCAGGTTCTTTGTCTCTATTTTTGATAGCGTTGTCGTATTTCTTCATAAAGGCATACAGCACCACAAATCTCTGAGGAGTAGCAATCGTTAAAATAAACCGTGGATTATGTTCGCTCTTAGTCATACGCAACTCATACAAATCATCTTCCAGTTTCTCAAAGATGCCACTGGTAAGTGATGCGAGTCCTTTGTCGCACAGGTAGCGAAGATTAACTTGCAGACGCTTGGTTTCGGAAGCACTCAGTAATGGTTTTGGTGGATTTTCTGGTTTCTCCTCTTCGGGAATCATCCTGATGAAAAAAGCCAGCAAATCTTTGGGGATTTCCCCATTGACATCTAGATAAAGTTCCCAAGTCCAGGCCACTTCCTACCTCACAGTATAGTATTCTTTATAAGGAATGTCAATTGTATTATTCTTTTAAAGGAATATAATATAGAATAAGTAAGTACAACTTAGGTAAATAAAAATGGTGCGCTATGGCTTTGCCTAACGCACCCGACTGTTGAATAGTGAATAGTACTTACTAGCTCAACTGTTCAAACTTAAATTTCCCTTTAATAGACTTGTTAAAGTATTGACCTTTAGACGGTGCATTGTCTAAGTCATCCTTGACACTAGGAGGTACTTTGAAATACTCGTAAACACTTCCACTATCAAATTCAATAGTCAGTGTTTGAGTTTTTGGATCATAGGTAAATTGCTTAATAACGCTGCCTTCAGGCTTGAGTAGAGGGAAGGCAATTACATCCCGAATACTGGCAGAATCAGTTAACAACATTACTAACCGATCAATCCCAAACCCTAAACCACCTGTTGGCGGCATACCATATTCCAGGGCGGTGAGAAAGTCTTCATCTACAGTGTGGGCTTCCAAGTCATCAACTGCTTTATTAGCAATTTGGGCTTCTAAGCGTTCTCTTTGGTCGATAGGATCAGTAAGTTCTGAGAAGCTATTGCCAATCTCTCGCCCTACTATAAAAAACTCAAATCGTTCTACCAAACCAGGTTGAGAACGGTGTGGTTTGGCCAGTGGTGAAATTTCCACCGGATAGTCAATCACGAAGGTTGGCTGAATTAAGTTAGCTTCTACCTTTTCTTCAAAGGCTAAATTTAGTAATTTACCTATAGATTGAACTTCATCCACATCAGGAATACCAGCATTTTTACTCGCTGTTTTCGCTTCTTCCAATGTTGAGAACGAATTAAAATCTAAGCCTGTAGATTCTTTGACTAAATCGTGCATTGTGATTCGCCGCCAAGGTGGTGTTAAATTTACAGTTTCCCCTTGGTAGGTAATTTGCAATGTGCCGAGTACTTCTTGGGCAACAGTGGTAATAATCCCTTCTGTCAACGCCATCATATCGTTGTAGTCGGCGTAGGCTTGGTAAACTTCAATTGTCGTAAATTCGGGATTGTGCCGAGTGGAAATTCCTTCATTGCGGAAAATCCGCCCCAGTTCAAACACCTTTTCAAAACCGCCGATAATCAATCGCTTGAGATGGAGTTCTGTCTCGATTCGCAGATACAACTCCATTTCTAGAGTGTTGTGGTATGTGATAAACGGACGCGCATCTGCACCACCTGCTTCTGCTTGGAAAACAGGAGTTTCAATTTCGATAAAACCACGCTGTTCCAGGTAACGACGAATACCGCCAGTAATTTGAGCGCGACGACGGAAGGTTTGCCGCACTTCGGGATTTACAATTAAGTCAACGTAGCGTTGACGGTAACGTTTGGCAACATCTGTCAACCCATGCCATTTGTCGGGTAAGGGCAAGAGCGATTTAGTGAGGATAGTATATTGTTTAACGTAAACAGATAACTCGCCCTTTTCAGTCCGTTTAATAGTACCTTTAACTCCCAGTATGTCGCCTGCATCTGTAAGTTGTTTTAAATGATTGAAGGCATCAGCATCAATATTTGCCATGCTTTCTTGGATGCGATTTTTATCCAAATAAAGCTGAATTGTGCCAGTTTCATCTTGCAAGGTGAAAAAAGCCAGTTTACCAAAAACGCGACGCGCCATAATGCGTCCAGCGATCGCAACTTCTAAATCAACTTCTTCACCACTGGCTAAATCGGCAAACTGTTCTTGCAACTGCGCTGCATGATGGGTAGATTCCCAACGATAGGCGTAGGGATTAGTCCCTAGCTGCTTGAGTTGTTCTACTTTCTCCAGCCTTGCGGCTCGGATATCTTCTTCCGACATGGTAACGAACTAAATAGGGCAAGATTAATTATAGATGCTCTAAAAGTTGAGAGTAAGAGATATTTCACTTTGCAGATGATAATATCGCCAAACCAAATACAATGACACAAACTAGAGTGCGCTTGTGGAATGTAGATGAATATCACCGGATGCTTGAGACGGGTATTATCACAGCCGATGAACGGGTAGAACTGATTGATGGGCAAGTTATCCCCATGAGTGCCAAAAATCCTCCACACGCAGCAACAACGCTGTGTGCATCTGACTATCTCAAGCGTTTACTAGCAGAAGTTGCCTTAGTTCGGGTGCAAGATCCCATTCAGTTAAGCCAATACTCGGAACCTGAACCAGATATTGCTGTTGTCCGTATTGATGCGCGAAAGTATATTGATCGTCATCCTGCACCCAATGAAATCTTTTTATTGATTGAGGTAGCAGATACAACGCTAGACACGGATCGCAAACAGAAAGCACCTTTATATGCTAATGCAGGAATTGCTGATTACTGGATTTTGGATGTGAATCAGCGTCAGGTTTTTGTTTTCCGCGAACCACTTTTGGAAGGCTACAATCTGAAATTTATTTTGCCGGAGGATGCAACTTTATCTTTGATGGCATTTCCAGAAATTGAAATCCATATTAGTCAACTGTTTCCATAAATTTGGCAATTATAGACTGCTTCATAAGGCTTGCTTTAATTCTCTCCTTTTTAAGGAGGGTTAGGGAGGATCAAGTCTTAACACAAGCATATTGGGCAATAGTGAGTAAAATACCTATAAAAAAGTGCGATCGCTTGATAGCATTTTATCCAAAAGACTCTTATAGAAAATATGATTGATATCTTCTATAGCAATCCGGAATCATTCATGAGAAAATACCGAGATAAAAATCCTTATTTTACAAGGATTACAGCCTTTATTTATTCTTACGTATCATTTAGGACTGCTATATGACAACGATTCAATAATCTAATGTACAAGTCAAACCTTTATTTATGATCTACTGTTAGCGAATGCCTAGATGAAATTGCTTTCATTTTCAAGTTAGTAAATTGTACGATCGCTTTTACAAAATCTTGCTGTTCTGGTTGCAAATGCAGTTTTTCTAGGGCTTGATTGATATTATTACCAGCCCGGAGATGGTGATTAAGTTGGGCACGTTGCGATGTGTTTAAGACTGACTCAATTTCCCTGTTTCTTCTCTGACGCACAGCCTGGAGTTCTTGGCGTTGTAAGGGAGTCAGGTTAATCTCTGACAAGGTGGAGTAGCTAGCAGCTTTGGTAGTTTGGGCGGAAATAACACCAGAACTAGTATGGAGTTGAATGGGTGCAGCTAAGGCAATTCCCGGCATGGAAAGGACAAGAGCTAGAATAGTAGCGACCACAGAAAGCCGTTTTGTCAAGTGAATTGCCATATTCAGAAATGCCTACATCTAATTTAATGCTGAGATATAGTTAAGCAATTTTCAAGCCTTAATTTTGAATCTTGAATTTATCCACCCCCAAGGGGATGGTAGTTCAGCTAGAAAATATTATCCGCTTTAAGGGAATCCAAAAAAACTAGAATGGCAAACTTAACTGAATTATTTTTGCTAAAATCCAGACTCAAATTCAAGTTTTTACAAAATCATTACTTGATTGCTCATTTCTGTTAATCTGTCAATGCGTAAGTCCTGCAAGTAGCTCGTGATTTTATTTTAGAACACCTATCACAAAAGTTGGGCTTGACTGCATAATATCAGTTATCTGTCAATGTGTAAGTTCTAAATTTAATTTCTGGAAATACCTCAGACAAAGTATGTGCTAAAAGAGATATATATAGTGCATTAGGCAAATCTAACGCACTATTATATATAACTTCACTCAGCATTCAAAACTACTCAGACCTTTTCATTCTGTCGATTTCTCGTTGTAATTCTTCAATTTGACGGCGTAAAGTTTCTGTTTCATTTGCGGAAGATTCTGCTGCAACATTTACTGATCCTGAAGCAGGCGATCGCTGATAATTTCCTCGGCGAATTTGCTGGTATTCTTCGGATACTGCCCACGCCCGTAAGTAATGCAGGCGTTCTACTGGGAAAGGATGGGTTAACATCGTACCTTGAGCGCCATTGTATATCAAAAATTTATATACCTGATTTAGTCCATCTTCATCGAGTGCCTGATAATTTTCTGACTGCTTGATAAACTCTTGTAAACTACATTCATTGGCATATTTGTTACTACCGCCAGAGAGTTTCATCATCGTTGACATCACAGGATTCAAGTCATCCATGACTAGTAGTGCGGCGCGATCTGACGATAACTCGGCTTTACGCCGCCACTCAAAAAAGGCGTAAATCAAACCTTGTGTGACAAGATTACCGATGCCGAAGGTCAATTCTCCCAAGGCGGAAGCAGCACTCATCGCCCACATCGCCATTTGAATTAAAATAGTATGACCACATTTAATATGCCCCAGTTCATGGGCTAGCACCGCCCGAATCTCGGCTTCGTCTAGTAAATCTAGTATCCCTGTATTTATGACTATGTAAGGATTCTCTTGCCCCAGCGCATAGCTATTTGCTTGGGGATTTTGCGAGACAAACAGTGTCGGTTCTGGGTAAATGTCCAAATCTCGGACGCATTCCCGAAACATCTGGTAAATAGTGGAATATTGACGCGGCCCGACTTGGATGGTGTTACCCATTAGATAGACTAACTGAGGGCGTTCGTAGATAAATTCCACAAATTTACGAGCGATTAAATCAAATCCTGGTAAATTTCGTAAAGCTTGCTCGGCTTGGCGATCTAGTGGATGCCTGAAGGCTTCGCTGGAAATTCCTGTGTAAGTTGGCATAATTCAGGGTAATTGGTGATTGGTCATTAGTCATTGGTCATTGGTCATTAGTCATTAGCAAAGGACAACTAAGAGAGGACAACTAACAAATGACAGAGGACAAATGACAAATGACAAAGGACAACATAATAGAAATGGGGCAATTGGAAGTAAAAGTCACTTTGTATGGAATTAAAAGCGTGTGATTGAGGCAGAAGTTCATTTTTCACTACATAACTTTTTGCGATCGCAAGCGGGGTTCCCTTCCTGGCCCCATCATTTGACGATGGCACGGTTGGTAGCACGCGCCTTGCGCCTGGGACGTAGTGCCCTAATTCAAGTAGGGGCGGTTTGTGGCTATCAAGGGCGATATCGCACCAGTTTCGTAGCATCAGCCCTGATGTGGCATGGCCCTGTAATTATTGTTGCTCAAGAAGCGGTACAGCAACTTCTGCTGCGGGTGGAAATTCCCCGCCTACAGCAGTGGTTACCAGCCAACAAAGCGATTAGGACAGGTGATGCTTGGCCTAGTGCCCAGTTCCAAGGGTTACTGTTAACCTCCCCAGAAGCTTGGTTAAAAGGACAATTTGCTGGTGGCGATCGCTTTCCCCAAGGCATCCCCACAATTATTGATGGGGTAGATGATCTAGAAGATTGGGTACGTCATCAACTTACCCAAGATATTCAACCCGATGATTGGGATCAACTCATGCTGGCTTGCCCAAATCAAGCTGAGGTAATTCGTGAAGCAAGGATACAACTTACACACCAACTTTTTCAGCATCCTGTCAATCCATATCAGTGCTACCTAATTTCCCAGCCAGAAATAGAAATTTTAAGTCGTCTGTATTTAGCTTTAGATCAAGCCAACCTCCCAGATAATTGGAAAAATTTCTGGCAGCAATTTCAAACCCTTAATAAAAATCTTTCCTCCCCTGCCTCCCCTACCCTCTTCTGGGCGACTATTGCCCATCGACAAGGTTTATTTTCTTTACACTACGCCCCAATGGAATTAGGGGAAATACTCTCACCTATTTGGCAGCGACAACCAGTAGTTTTGATTGGCAGCGCTATCGAACCGGAAACTGAGGCTCCTCTTTTCCGACAGCGCCTTGGTTTGGACGATTTAACTTGCCTGAAGTTTTCTGCGGATCAAGCAGAAGCTATTCAACTGTATGTACCCTATAAATTGCCCCTACCTAACACGCCAGAATTTCAAGCGGCATTTATTCACAAAGTCCGCACACTGGTTTGTCTAAGTGCTACAGCACCAGGATTAACAGTTGTCTTGGTGGGGGATGTACCACTCAAGTCTCAAGTTGCGACAATTCTGGCCTCAGAGTTTGGTTCGCGGGTGCAAGTAGAAAAAACTTGTTTAGATGAAAATGGTATTTTGATTAGTGGTTGGGAATTTTGGCGAGAACATCAGCGAGTCTTGCCAGCACCCCATCTGTTAATTATTGCTACTTTACCTTTACCATCTTTAGAAAATCCGCTAGTAGCTGGTAGGGTAGCTCGTTATAAGCGATCGCATCAAGATTGGTTTCGTTTATATTTGTTGCCAGCAGCTTTGAACGAATTACAAAGAGCGATCGCTCCAGTCCGAGAAAGTCAAGGTATTGTTGCTTTACTTGATAGTCGTGTAGTTAATCGCAGCTACGGCGCTCAAATTCTAGCTGCCTTAAGTCCTCTGGCCCGCATTAACTATCTCGATCCCAGTCTGTTTTCTAATACCGATGAAGAAAATTCTGCTTAAAGTCTGTAGTTTTTTGTCAATGCCCAATACTTCGGCTTACCTCGGCTTTGCTCGGCACGAGTCGCTCAGTACAAGTGCCCAATTTACATTTTGTCAACCAAAGCGTGATCGTCTAAAACCAAGTACTATTATCAGTTTATGCAGGTGATGCGATTCAATGCCTCTCTGTAGCCATGATTTTTGGCAAGATAAATTTAGATAGAACCTAAGTAAAAATTTGAGTTGCTGATTATGGGTGAAGCAAAGCGTCGTAAAACCACACTAGGGGAAACATACGGTCAAGAGACTCGCATCTTGCCTTGGCTTCCCATCACAAAAAAGCAAGCCGAATTATTTGTCAGTTGGACAAGTCGTGGTGCTTGGATAGGCATTGGACTTATGGTTGTAGCATGGGCAACTATCCGTTTTATCGGCCCAGCCTTCGGTTGGTGGCAAGTAGTCTACTAAATGCTGCTGTAGAATAGCCCTTTCAAGCTGGGTAAAAATTTTGCTTAATAAACTTTAACCTCTTAACTCTGTGTTCTCTGTGCCTCTGCGGTTAAATAAAAGAATTTTTAGCCGCACAGACACGGAGTCGGACACTTGCGTGGGCGGGTTTCCCGACTTGAGCAAAGTCTCCGTAGCGCAGAGAGAAAAAAAGAGATTTTACCAGTCAACTTGAAAGGCTGGTCTTAAATTGGAATTTTCTCGCAGGTTTGGTCAGTATATGCTCTACGTCTTGGGTCTATCTTTGTAGTATGTAAAAAAGCACTTTTGACCTGAGATTATGCCCTTCTCTAAAAAACCCCTCACCTACCCATCCAGCCACAAAAGCAATCAAGTCGATAACTACCACGGTACTTTAGTCGCAGATCCTTACCGATGGCTAGAAGATCCTGACTCTGAAGAAACAAGGGTTTGGATTGAGGCACAAAATCAAGTTACTTTTGGCTACTTGAGCGAAATTCCTACCAGGGAAAAAATTAAACAGCGCCTCACCAAACTTTGGGATTATGAAAAATATGGCATCCCTTTTAAAGAAGGCGAATCTCTGCAAGACGGTTCCACCGAACGCTACTTTTATTTCAAAAATGACGGACTGCAAAATCAAAGTGTCCTCTACACTCTGAAAATCCTCGACGACGAACCCAAAGTTTTACTCGACCCTAATAAACTTTCAGAAGATGGTACTGTTGCTCTTTCAGGATTGTCTATTAGCGAGGATGGTAAACTTTTAGCATACAGTCTATCTGCCTCTGGTTCTGATTGGCAAGAATGGAAAGTACGCGATGTCGAAACTGGTGAAGACCTGCAAGACCACCTGAAGTGGATTAAATTTTCTGGCGCGTCGTGGACACATGATAATCAAGGTTTCTTCTACAGTCGCTACGATGAGCCAAATGAAAAAACTCAATTAGAAGATGTTAACTATTATCAAAAGCTCTACTATCATCAACTAGGTAAACCCCAATCAGAAGATGTACTAATTTACCATCGTCCTGACCAAAAGGAATGGGGTTTTAGTGGCGGTGTTACTGAAGATGGACGCTATTTAATAATTTCAATTTGGCTGGGAACTGACTCCAAAAATTTGGTTTTCTTTAAAGACTTGACTAACCCTAATCCTGAAGTCATAGAACTAATTAACCAATTTGAGGCAGATTACAGCTTTATCGATAATGATGATAGCGTGTTTTATTTCCGCACAGATTTAAATGCACCACGAGGAAGAGTTATTGCAATTGACACCAAAAGCCCTGCACCAGAAAATTGGCGAGAAATCATTCCCCAATCAGCAGAAACTTTGGAAAGTGCCGGGATACTCAATAACCAATTTGTTGCTGATTACCTCAAAGATGCTCACAGCCAAATTAAAATATTTGACCTCAAAGGTGCGTTTATTCGTGAGGTAGAATTACCTGGACTCGGTTCAGCCGGAGGTTTTGGAGGGAAGCGTCATGATACCGAAACTTTTTATAGTTTCACTAGTTTCACCACCCCAGGAACTATCTATCGCTACGATATGGTAACTGGTAAAAGTACCATTTTCCGCCAGCCACAGGTAGATTTTAATCCTAATGATTACGAGACTAAACAAATCTTTTATCATAGCCAAGATGGTACTAGAGTACCAATGTTTATCACTCATAAAAAGGGCATAAAGTTAGATGGAAATAACCCGACTTATCTCTATGCCTATGGTGGTTTTAATGCCTCAATGACACCTGGTTTTTCTGTGAGTCTTTTGGTGTGGATGGAGATGGGTGGTGTCTATGCTATGCCTAATATACGCGGCGGTGGAGAATACGGCGAAGAATGGCATCAAGCAGGAATGAAGAATAAAAAGCAGAATGTCTTTGATGACTTTATTGGCGCTGCTGAATGGTTGATTGCTAATAAGTATACTAAGACTGAGAAGCTAGCGATCGCAGGTGGTAGTAACGGCGGTTTATTAGTGGGTGCTTGTATAACGCAACGTCCCGATTTGTTTGGTGCAGCTTTACCAGCAGTCGGTGTCATGGATATGTTGCGGTTCCACAAGTTTACCATCGGTTGGGCTTGGACTTCCGAATATGGTTCAGCAGATAATTCAGAAGAGTTTCCAGCGCTGTATACTTATTCGCCACTACACAACATCAAACCAGATACAGCTTACCCAGCAACCTTAATTACCACAGCCGATCATGACGATCGCGTTGTCCCTGCTCATAGTTTCAAATTTGCCGCAGCTTTGCAAGACCTGAGTTCGATGTAAGAAAAAGTCTGAAAAGTAGACAGGGTAGAGCTTGTA
>NZ_CAXTNE010000174.1:0-17125 GCF_964245445.1 uncultured Nostoc sp. | reverse complement strand
TCCTTGTTGAGAAGTAGATTACCATACTTTTTTATTAGTGGGATAGTTTCATAAGAGTCTTTTCGCGTGTCAAATGGGGGTGGAGGGACTTGAACCCACACGACCTTTTACGGTCAACGGATTTTCATTCTCCCGCAGTTTTCACTGCTACCTAATAGCTTTAGCAAAGTCAGGTTTTAAGAATTGGACTCTCCCTTTACCCTCGGCTTAACGTTAGGGTAGCTCCCGTCGGGTCTCTGCACCTTCCCTCAATTTTGAATTTTGGATTGAAGACTAATGGTAAATCTAAAATCGCAAATCTAAAATTTCTGGGCTTGGCTCAGGATTGCCATGTCTGTCACCAGATTTAGGTTTCCCTGAGTTTGAGAGCTTCCACTTGAGGGATTTCTCCTTCAAGGCTCAGTTATCTAAGTCCGTAGCGTCTACCATTCCGCCACACCCCCGCAAGTGTTTTGCAACTAGTATAACTAGTTATTATTTAGAGGCAGCAAATACCTCCTCATCTATTCCACCATCAATTGTGTCTTTTGTCCAACTAGATTAAAAATATTTTTTCCAGATTGGGCGATCGCTTTCTAAAGTTGCAAGTTTTCCTTGTTTCCTCGTAATCAATCTGGATGAGTTTTCCATCTTGTCTTACTAAAGCATTTTTTATGGCAGATTTGCTATCTTAGCATAATACTACCTTTTGTTAATCAATCTGGACATAGACAAGGAATTCTGGGGTAGTTATGTTGACCAAGAGGCAAGGGAGCAGCAAGCAAGGGGAAGAAGACAAGGGGAAACACTTATTGCAAGTTCTCACTCAAGCCCCCCCTGCCCCCCGCCTCTTCTTTAAAAGCGTCATAACTATACTTTCCTCAGTTTCGCTCTTCAGCCTATGATGGAAAACAGAAGCTTAAGACTTGAAAGTTTATGATTGTCGCCCTGCTGTATCTGATTTTGGCTGGAGCTTACCTTCTGGTAATCCCAATTGCTATTTTGCTGTATCTGAAGCAGCGTTGGTATGTAGCTACCTCCATCGAGCGCACCTTTATGTACTTTTTGGTGTTCTTCTTCTTTCCGGGTTTATTGGTTCTATCGCCGTTTCTAAATTTTCGACCCCAACGGCGACAAATTGAAGTTTAACTAAATTGGTAGGTCATAACTCTCATGCGACGGATTGACGCTATTGGAATTGGCTTGGGCGTTTTTATTGCTGGCGGCTTGGCTTATATAGGATTGCAGCTAGTCGGTTTGGATAATCAGCAAGCTGGTATATGGAGCCAAGTCTTACTAGTCAGTGGGTTAGTTGGCTGGTTAGCCACCTATTTTTTCCGCGCGGTGGGACAAAAAATGACCTACCACCAACAGCGGGAACAGTATGAGCAAGACTTTCTGCAAAAGCGGTTAGATGAGCTTACTCCCGAAGAACTAGCACGAATTCAAGCCCAAATAGAACAAGAAGAGCAATCTCAGGTGTAAAGTTATCATTGGTCAGTTGTTGTTTGTCCTTTGTTTAGTTACAAATGATCAACGACCAATACCGCAAGGCAAAAGTCAAAAGTCAAAAGAATTGTATTCCAAGCTTTTGCACCATTTGAAATGGTATGTTTATTTACGCCGTGCTGTACTAGTGACTAATGACTGCGATTTCTGATTGCTTTGAAACCCTTGGGCAAAATGGTGAGTGCGCTCTAATTCCGTTTATTACTGCTGGCGATCCAGATTTAGAAACAACAGCAAAAGCCTTGCAGGTACTAGATCGTAGTGGAGCCGACATTATAGAACTGGGTATACCTTATTCCGATCCTTTGGCTGATGGGCCTGTAATTCAAGCTGCTGCTACTCGCGCCTTACAAAGGGGTACGAAATTAGAGCAAGTGCTAGAAATGCTGCAAGGAATTACTCCCAAATTGCGATCGCCTATTGTCCTGTTGATCTATTACAACTCGATTTTGCATCGGGGAATTGACAAATTTCTCTCTTCAATTGCTGCTGCTGGGGTCGCAGGATTGGTAATACCTGACTTACCCTTAGAGGAAGCAGCAAGCTTGCTCCAACCAGCTAGTGAGATGGGAATTGATGTAATCTTGTTGGTAGCGCCCACCAGTTCTGCCCAACGGATAGAAGCGATCGCTCATTCATCCCTTGGTTTTATTTATTTAGTCAGCGTCACAGGGGTAACAGGGGTGCGATCGCAACTGGAAAACCGCGTATCTGATTTACTCAAACAAATTCGTAGTGTCACTGATAAACCCATTGGTGTAGGCTTTGGCATCTCCGAAGCTGCCCAAGCCCTTCAGGTAAAGGAATGGGGCGCAGATGCGGCAATTGTAGGTAGCGCTTTTGTGAAACGTTTAGCAGAAGGTACTCCAGAACAGGGACTAAATGCGATCGCCCAATTTTGTCAAAGTCTCAAGGCTGCCATCAAGACCACCAGCTCCAGTACAAATACTCCTCTTGATTAGACCAATAAAGTAGATTAAAAAAGTATAACAGCGCAGTTTTTCTATGCTTGTTTGGTAGACAATTTGACCGTTATGGTTTTGAATATTAACATCAGATATCATGATGTAAAAAAACTAGCTGATCCGGTCGCTTATAGTTTGAGTATTATGTGAAGTCAAGTAGGCATAATTTATGAGTGTGAGAGTGAGTCAGTCACAAATAGTTATAGTTAGGTCGCAATTGAGGAGCAAAGGCGATGAGTGAGAGTATGGCGTTTATCGGTGGGGTTGCTGTAGCTGGGCTGGCGGCTCTCGTATTGCTCAAAGGAACAAATACCCCTCTACAGCCTTTTGCTGTTGCTCCGCAAATGCCAGGGACTGTAGTAGCGCCAGGAATGCAGCCACAAATGTATCCTTATGGGCCTTATGGGCAACCAATGTATCCCGGTCAGGTTCAGCCATCGACTGCTCCCAATACTGATCAGCGTCTGGAGATGGAGAAACTGAACACGCAGATGCAGTTGGAGCGTTTAAAAAACGATAATGAACAGTTGAAGTTGCAAAATCAACAGCTCCAAGGTCAAGTTCAAAATTTCAATACTCAGCAGCAGTGGCAACAAGCCCAGCAGTATAACCAACAAAAAGTAACAGCACTCCAGCCTCAAAGTTCTTGGTGGTCTTCACCCGTGCTTTGGGCTGTGGGAGGCGCAACTCTCACTATTGGTGGTGGTGTTGTCGTCGCTGGTGTATTGGCTTTATTCTCACCACGGCAGCGTCCAGCCCGTACTGTACAAGTGATTCACCCTTACCAAGGAAATACACCACCCTTGGTTCCAGTGCGTCGTGCTGAGTTTCTGCCTGCTTCGCGGATGGAAGCAAGACGAGTTGAAGCCCCAGAATATGACGAAATGCACTAGTACCGCCTTGCGGAAGTCAAAAGTCAAAAGTCAAAAGTCAAAAGTTTTGTATATCAAAGCTTTTGCAAGTTTTAAAATGGTGGCTTGATTTATGCCACGCTGTATTAGTACCGCCTTGCGGAAGTCAAAAGTTAAAAGTTTTGTATATCAAGACTTTTGCAAGTTTTAAAATGGTAGCTTAATTTACGCCACGCTTTACTAGTAGGGAAAATCAAACCACACATAAACACCGATTTAAAATCTAGTTTCCAGGTTCTACCTGGAAATCTTTTTTATTGGGTTACTGCCGCGAATTCAGAAGGCGGCAACCCCTATTGTAGGCATTACCAACAAGAGGCTGGTAACGAGGCAAAGAGTTTTCAAAAGCCACTTTTTGGAGTTTCTGTAGCATTAGGACTCTCTGTAGTAACAGGTTGGTTAGTATTGGGAAGTTTTTGTTGGGTAGTCTTTTGATTACCTTGATTTCCTAGTTTAGTTAGTGCCTGTTTTGCTAGATTCTCCGCTGCTTGTTTAAATAATGGTTCTATTCTGTTTCGCCAATATTGAGTATTAGGCAACTTTTCTGGATGGTTTCTATAATCTAAAACTTTATCCCATTTACCATCATCTATTGCTTTATTGATTTCATTAGATAACGCCTCTGCCTTAGCCCAATCTTCCTGCCACTGGGCAATCATTTTACCCGTCTCTTGGATACCAGAAGCAGCATTTGCCGGAACCGATTTTAAAAGTGCGATCGCTCTAACTATATCTCCCGATTCATACTTCTGTCTTGCTTGTTCTATAATATTGGTACTGTTATCAGTAGGCTGCGATCGCTCTGTTTTCCCAGCATCGTCAGTTGATCCCTTCAACTTTTCTGGTAATGGAGTTACTACATCCCTAGATTTTGGTTTTACCTTGGGAGTTGGTCGAGTCGCAATCAAGCTACTATCATCTACAATCCTAGTTGCAATGCCTTTTTCATGCAGGCAAGAACCCCATTCTTGATTATTGGTTATCACATTCGAGCGTACCCAAGCCAAATCACCAGAGTTAAGTTTAACTTCTATCCAACCTCGTTTTGTCCGTTTGCCAGTCACCTCTAAACTGGTGTTATCAGCAACTGTTTGCACAACATTATCAGAATTTATCGAACTAGGTTCAGAACGAATATTAGAATTTCTGGCGACAATAGCCGAGCATTTGTTTGCTAAGGCAGTATCGTTACCTGTAAGATTAAAAGCTAAATTTTTCACATTTGGAGATATATTTGCTACCAAAGCAGCCGTACCACCTGCCAATAATATGCCAATTAATATTGGCCATGGGTCAGATTTGTCAGAGTCTTTACGCGCAGGTTTAGCGGGGACAGGATTTGCTGGTGCAACTGCAACAGTTTGCAGCCGAGATACTTGAGGTTGGGATTTAGCTGTTTGGTAACTGGAATTTTTGGCAGATTCTTGAGGTGTGGAAAGTGTAGGTACAGGATTAATCGCCTCTTTACATGCTTGCAGTGCTTGCGTAGCGTTTAGGTAGCGGTCTTTAAAGTGATAACGCACCATCTTGGTCAACACTGCCGCTAGTCGATGGTTCACGGTTACTGAATGACGCCAGATGATTTCTCCCGTTTCTGGGTCTTCTTGCAATTCTGTTGGCGATAATCCTGTTAGTGCTTGAATGGCGATAATGCCGAGGGAATAGATATCGCTGTTGGGACGGGGTTTACCTTGCCCTTGTTCAGTAGGCATATAGCCAGGAGTGCCAATAACTACTGTAGCAGAGGGTTGTCCACCTGCTGTTACCAGTTGTGTACGCAGTTGTTTCACTGCCCCAAAGTCCACTAAAACTAACTTATTATCTGAAGCGCGACGGATGATATTATCTGGTTTGATATCGCGGTGAATCACGCCTTGGCGGTGGACGAATTCGAGAATTTCCAGAACTTCTTGTAATAGTTGAATTACTTGGCTTTCACTCCAGCGCTTACCAGGTATAAGTTCCTCCGCTAGGGTATGTCCTTCAATATATTCTTGTACTAAATAAAATTCTTGGTTTTCGTCAAAGTACGCCAGCAGCCTGGGTATTTGGTCATGATTGCCCAGTTTTTCTAAAGTTTCGGCTTCGCTATTGAACAGGCGTTTAGCAGTATCAAAAACTCTGGGGTCAGTTCCGGGTTTGAGGTGCTTGACAACGCAGAGGGGATTGCCGGGCCGCCTAGTATCTTGGGCAATATAGGTTTGACCAAATCCTCCCATTGCGAGGACTCGAATTACTTGGTAACGATGGTCTAGTAGCTTGCCTATCATGTTCACTCCCCAGAGTTATTACCTAATTTTCCAGCTGGTAATAAATATCTCCAAATTTTCTTCAATGAAATCCGCTATCTTGAGAAAAGATTTAGATTAAAAACGCAGCTTTTTAATAAACGCAGACTGTTTATTTTTCTTTTAGTGCCCCTGTTTACTACCAATGCCACCTAAAATAACAAACTCAGTTGCATGGCAGCAGGCTGAAATCCTCATGCAACCTGCTTTCATTCGCGTTATCGACAATATCCGCAAGCAGCTTGATGAATCTTCCTGGACGGGAACTTACCACGATGTCCTGATTTGGCCGCCTAGCACCACTGATGAAATCAAAGCATTGGTGACTGAGTTGTTGCAAGCAATGGAAACTGCAACACCCCAAGAAGCAGATGAAATCAAAGAGACTCTGGCTCGTCTGCCGATGCCCCATCCAGGATATCATCTACGTTTACAGCGTCAACAGCAAGAAGCAAGTATCGATTTGTGGGAACTGTGTTACGAAGTGTGTTTTATTGAATACACCCCAGAGAAGGAAGTTGCTGATATTGATACTAGTTTAATCGATGAACTCGGTGAAGTAGATTGGCTGCGTTTGGATGCTAAGGCCAAGGAGTTGGTTGAGGAGGCGTTTGCTAAATTGCCAGAGGATTAACAATTGATACTCCCCACCGCATAGGCGGATGGGGATTCCTATCTGGAATGTGGGAAGTGATGTTCCGAGAAATTTTACTGTCAAAGAAATCTAACTACAAGTGGCAGACATTGGCAGTATTAAACAGAATCTAGTCGGGCATTTTGCGGATCTCAAAGACCCCAGAGTAGAGCCAACCAAAACCCAATATTATCTTAATTTTTATAGTTTTTCCTAATCAAATTAGTTACATCAAAGCAAGCTCTCGAAGAGCGCGGAAGGGTTTGGGGGTGGGGTTCTACTTAATTGATAACCGCTATATTAAGTTTAACTATTGCAAAATCATAAGTTGATATGTCTTTTATTGATGAAATTAATCCCGTTAACGCATTGATTGTGGGAGCCAGCCAAGGTATTGGTTTGGGTTTTGTAAAAAAATTGCTACAAGATGACAGAATAGCCAAAGTTTATGCAACTTCTCGTCAACCGGAATCGGCCTCCGATTTAATAGCTCTTACAGGCGAACATTTTGAGCGATTAATTTGTTTAAAGATGGATATTACTGACGAATTGCAGATTGTTGAAGCTGTTAAAAAAATACGTAGCCAAGTTGACAAACTGCATTTGGTAGTCAACTGTGTAGGGCTATTGCATGAAGATACTTTGCAACCTGAAAAAAGCTTAAGACAGATCAATTCAGAAAATTTGCTGCGCTACTTTCAAATAAATAGTATTGGTGCTGTCTTACTGGCTAAACATCTATTGCCTTTGTTTCGTCATGGAGAACGCAACGTGTTTGCCACTATTTCTGCTAAATTAGGCAGTATTGGCGATAACCAACTTGGTGGATGGTATGGCTATCGTGCTTCTAAAGCAGCACTCAATATGTTGATGCGAACTGCGGCAATTGAGTATAAAAGAAGTTGTCCCAAAGCATTAATAGTGACATTGCATCCTGGTACAACTGATACGCACCTTTCCCGTCCTTTCCAGGGAAATGTACCTGCAGAAAAATTATTTTCAGTGGAACGCACCGTTACCCAATTACTGACTGTCATCGAACAGCTTCAAGAAGGCGATAGTGGACAGTTTTTCTCATGGGATGGGAGTAGATTGCCTTGGTAACTGCGTTACGCTGGTGCTAGTGAAATTTACGTTACTTGTAACCAAAGTCTATGAAGTTTTTTGTGCCAGCAGCTAAGGATGATATTAAAGCAGAGCAGGTGTATAGTGCTTTTGCTCGGTCTGTCAAAGCACCAATAACCGAAAAGCGTATTTGGAAGTTACAGTGGCGTGATAACGAAATTGATATGGAATGCGAGGTAGGTAAACCTTTACCATCATCTTATGAAACAGGGAAAGAGTTAGTTATGGCAATCTTTGAGTGCGAAAACCTTTATAAGATTTGTACTCTCACCCGTGGAGGAGTAAAGGGAGAGCCTATCTTGGCTGGAAAAAACTCTCAATCTTCAGCAACTTATTTTTCAGATAATATGACATCTCAGACAGTGCAGCGTAATCATTAATAGTAAAAAAAATCTATCGGCAATTGTGCTTAAAAGGTTGAAAGTTAGAGCTTAGAAGCTCGGAGTTTGAGTGTAGAACTTGACATTTCGAGTTCTGAGTTGTGAGGTCAAAATTCTGCATAATTAGGGTGGGTATCTTGCCCGCCCGTAGCCAAATACTGGCTAATAAAATCTTTATTAACTCCACATTTATGCATTACTTTCTGAATTTTACCTTGTGGAGTAATTCATCTTTAATGCGGTTGAGAATTGAAGTCTCATCCAGGTTTGCCAAAATACGATTAATCACTGCTTTTGGCCCATCAGGCCCCCAAGTCGCACCATTGGCTAAATAAACTTTGGTAACTTGTCCAATACCGTAAGAAGAAACACCAGCTACTCCCGCTTGCGTGACTGCTACCGATATATAAGGGCCCAGCGCAACACCAGCTGTAGCTGTTGTAGAGATACCAAGTAAAGTTTTTAATCCACTCAACCCCAAATTTGCTAACAATTCACTAGCACCAATTCCGCCCATACTCAGGGCAATTTTTTGTAGCAATTGTACAGCCCCGGCTTCGGTCATAGAGAAGCCATAGAGTTTAGATAAACCCAAAATCAGAGCAATATCAATTACCACACTACTCAGAATATCTACCACAGTTACGGGATTAAGTGCGATCGCTAATGCTTTAGTCATCACAGCCTTCCAAATTAACTCATTAGCATTCACCTCCCGAATCATCAGTTTCCGTTCTATCAACTGCTCATTTACAATATCGGCATAAAGCATAGTATTGAGGGCAACCAAAGCTTTACCCTCACGGTGCAGAATCTCCAGGATTTTCAGCTTGAGTTCCTCAACTTGGGCATTACCTATACGCAACTGTATGCCCCTAGTGCCATCAGGGCGACGAATCGCCGTCTTTACCAATGGCGATGCCGCAGCCATGACAATTTCCAAAGGTGTGAGCAATTCCCGCACCCTTTCATCCCGGATTTTGTAATAAATTGCCATCCGGTCTGCTTCTGGATACTGGTCTACTTTGTTAAACACCAGAATGATTGGTTTCCCTGCTTCCCGCAACTGAGAAAGGGCGGCGTATTCTAGCTTTGTCATATCGCCAGATATCACAAACAGAATCAAATCCGCAAGTTTTGCAATCTGTTCAGCTAAGGCGGCGCGGGTTGCACCATCTACCTCATCTAACCCAGGAGTGTCAATTAATTCCACCTGGGATTGACCTACACCAGGGAGAGTAACTCGCAAAGCACGTTCAGTTTCTCCAATCGCTTCCTCACTAATACTCCAATTAACTCTTTGTGCAGCACGAGTGACACCATGCAGTGGCCCAGTTTCAAATACTGTTTGCCCAACCAAAGCATTGAGTAGCGAAGACTTACCACGTCCCACCATACCAAAAGCAGCAATCTGCACCACCATACGGTCTAACTTCCCCAGCATGGTTTCCAAATCAGCAATTTCTGTCTCGAATCCGATTTTTTCTTGGGGGGTGAGATCGAGATTGGCTACCAAGTTTCGCAGCGCCGTTTGTGCTTGTTTATAGTTCAGTTCCGTCTGAATGTCTTCAAAACTGAAAATGGCACTATCCAGTTCTTCCTCCCAACTGAGAGAATTTGCGTCAGTGTTGGCGGAATCACTTTGATGAGGTTCAGGCACGGGCAATGTCGAAGTCATATTAATTTTAGATTTTAGTTTTTAGATTTTAGATATACCCCGTTTACTATCCTAGTTATTTTTAGGAGCGGTTTGGGGAGATAAGGCAGACAAAGGAGACAAAGGGAAATAAGTATGCCCAATCCCCAATGCCCCATGCCCAATGACTAACGACCAATGACCAATGACTAATGACTAATGACTAACAAAAAGTCATAAACTGAAAAATGCATCTAAATAACTCGTTAGGATCTGGACTAAATTAACTGTGCGGAAAATCGTTATTGCCGGCAACTGGAAAATGTACAAAACCCAGGCAGAGACCCAGGAGTTTTTACAAGGATTTCTGCCCCACTTACAGGAAACCCCCCAAGGGCGAGAAGTGATATTGTGCCCTCCGTTCACTGATTTAAGTATTTTGTCTAAGAGTTTGCACGGTAGCCTCATCCAACTGGGGGCACAAAATGTCCACTGGGAAGAATATGGAGCCTATACGGGTGAGATTTCTGGCCCAATGCTGACAGAACTTGGTGTGCGCTTTGTGATTGTCGGTCATAGCGAACGACGACAATACTTTTGTGAAACGGACGCAACCGTTAATCTACGCCTCCGAACTGCTCAAAGGTTTGGTTTGACCCCTATTCTCTGTGTTGGCGAAACTAAACAACAACGAGATGCAGGAGAAACTGAATCACTGATTTCTCTCCAACTCGACAAAGGCTTGGTAGATATTGATCAGGATAATTTGGTGATTGCCTACGAACCGATTTGGGCGATTGGTACTGGTGACACTTGTGAAGTAACGGAGGCGAATCGGATAATTGGCTTAATTCGTAGCCAGTTGAGTAATCCAAATGTATCAATTCAATATGGTGGCTCAGTTAAGCCGAACAATATTGATGAGATTATGGCTCAACCAGAAATTGATGGTGTTTTAGTCGGAGGAGCAAGTTTGGAAGCTGAGAGTTTCGCTCGAATTGTAAATTTTCAGTCAGTGTGATGTGCTTTCTTCTCGTTCCCATGCTCTGCATGGGAATGCCTAATATAGATTTATGCGAAGCAACTTGATAATTCGAGGACGCTGTTTTGAGTGGGGACAGCGCACTTATTTAATGGGGATTTTGAATGTAACGCCTGATAGCTTTAGTGATGGGGGTGAGTTTAACACTACCTCTGCTGCTTTAGTACAGGCGCAAGCACTGGTGGCTGCTGGTGCTGACATTATCGATGTGGGCGGTCAATCAACTCGACCAGGGGCAAAGCAAATAACTCTGGCACAGGAACTTGACCGGGTGTTATCGGTGTTACAGGTGCTAAGACCAGAAATTTCAGTCCCGATTTCTGTAGATACCACCCGTGCTGCTGTAGCCAAGGCATCTGTAGAAGCTGGAGCCGATATTATTAATGATATTTCTGGCGGCACTTTTGACTCAGAAATGTTACCAACAGTTGCAGAGTTAGGTGTGGCGATTATTTTAATGCACATCCGGGGAACACCACAGACAATGCAGCAACAGACTGATTATCAAGATTTGCTCGGAGAAATTTATAGTTTTTTGGCTCGGCAAATTGGGGTAGCAACTGCTGCGGGCATTGACCGGAGTAAAATTATTATTGATCCTGGTATTGGCTTTGCTAAGAACTATAAGCAAAATTTAGAAATTTTTCGCCGCTTGCGATCGCTCTCAACACTCAATTGTCCTATCTTGATAGGAGCATCCCGTAAAACTTTCATTGGTCGCATTTTAAATCAACCAGATCCCAAAGCACGAGTTTGGGGAACGGCAGCAGCTTGTTGTGCTGCTATTTTTAATGGCGCTGATATCCTCCGAGTTCACGATGTTCAAGAAATGCGCGATGTTTCACTAGTAGCCGATGCCCTACTGAGACAAGCCGCACAGCGTGACTGTTAGGTATTACCGTTTTCGTGTTTTTTGCCGTTACCTTCTAGATTTTCTGGGTGGGCTATCAACTCCTGAAACATTTCACTTGAGTTAGCTGGGTCTACAAAGACAATTTTGGCATTACTGCTCTCACCAAGTTTTTGGCTAGCATCTACGTAATCTTGAGCTACAAGATACCGCAGAATGTCCCTACTATCTGGATTGGAACGGAGAGCTTGAGAAATAATTTGCACTGAAGCCATAGTTCCTTCTGCTTTTTTAATGGCAGCTTCCTTTTCCCCTTCTGCTTCGGTAATCAACGCCCGTTTTTTGATAACAGCGGCTTGCTCCTCTTCCCTCGACCTTCGTACACTCTCAGGTAGGGTAATTCTTTGAAGGTCTAACCGAAGAATCTCAACTCCCCAATCTGCCGTTACACTATTCAACTCGAATAAAAGAGTTGAGTGCATCTCCACTCTGGAGACATTGGTCTGCTCCAGAGTGTTCTGGGCAATGATTTCCCGGAGCGTGGTTGTAGTCACCTGTGTCAGTGCCCCTTGCAGATCCTCAATTTCGTAAAAGCTTTTTACAATATCTCTAATGCGCCAGTACAGAATAGCGTCCACTTCCACAGAAATATTATCTTGGGTGATCACATTCTGAGGCTTGATGTCTAAAATTTGCTCTCGCATGGTATCTTCCATCACAATCTGATCTACCAAGGGAACAATAAAGTTCAGCCCAGGTTTAAGTTTCCGATGATACTGCCCCAGGCGTTCGACTAGGGCTTCATTACCTTGATTAATCAGTTTTGCAGAACCTAAGGCATAACCTATAAGCACTAAAACTATAAAAATGATTGGCTCCATATATACTCCGATTCACCTTTTGGGAGAATTTAGTGTCAAAGATATGCTAATAGCTTGTCATATCTTTGAGTTTAATGTTTTGAGTCTGTAATTTTATGAACAGTAGCAGCGATGTCTGATGTCGAGTCGCTGCGCGTCTTGTACATATTCTGTAAGTAGGCTGTTTTGCAGAATGCGTAGAAGCTCTGCTTCTTGTCGTCAGACATCGCTATTAAAGCACCTTGATAAAACGCTGGCAAGGATTACTTTATCTAATCAAGATTACTTGTACTGACATCTTCAAACAGCTTGGGCTATAATTCAGTATATTCACATAGATGAATTAGATTATAGTAAAATTTATTATAATTTTAAAAACTTTAGTATAATCTGATTAAAATTGGCTTCAGCCATTAAAAATATAAAAATATTATAGGCAGGCTGTTAATCAGACTTATATGTTTAATTTTACTTTTTATAGGCTTATACTTTTTTGATCAAAACATCATATTTTTTAGCGATTACTATATACTTTTTTCCAGCAGATTACCAGCTAATGTTTATGTATTAGCTATTATGGCAGGTGTGTTTACATTAGTGCTTTTTCGTAGGGAAGCTAGTAATTTTGGATGGGTTTTGTTAGGGATTGGCATAGTACTAGTTTGATTCAGTGGTAGAGTAATTTTCAGATCAATTATTCTAGAAAATTTATTTATTGCTTTGACCGCATTAGTAGCTTGATATAAATTGTTTAATTAAAGCAGAATCAACTTTTAAAATCTGTACATATAATCATATTTTACCATATTTATTAGTAGCTAATGCTACATTATTCCCCAGTTCTTAGTACAGCCATAAAAATTTAGCATTATAATTTTCCCATCTTCTCTATTACTTCTGAGAGTGCATTAGGGCACTTAGATTAACATTTAGTTAAGTACCGATTTCACGATGCAGAAGCACACGTAACCCGCCTCAACCGGACGAATAGCCTCTTAATCATGACTTTAGCTCAAGGGGGTTTTACTAAGGTTGAGGGTAATATTAGAATGGAAACTATTGATGATGAGGAACAGGCAAGAATGACCCAGGTGGTTCTAGGAGAGAACGAAGGAATAGACTCAGCTTTGCGTCGGTTTAAACGTCAGGTTTCCAAAGCTGGGATATTAGCTGATGTGAAATATCATCGGCACTTTGAAACACCGATTGAAAAACGCAAACGTAAGGCAGTGGCAGCTAGACGCACAAGACGTTTTAAATAAACTTATTTGGTGTGGTACGGGCGTTGCTTGAGGTTATGACCTAAAAGAGGCAATAGCACGTAGTCCTAGTACCGCAAGGCGGAAGTCAAAAGTCAAAATGAATACAGCATAAGAGTTTTGTTGATTTGCAATGAATGGTTTATTTACGCCGCGCTGTACTAGCCCGTCGTAGACATCGCGATTATTCTTACAAAAATTAAGCAAACTATGCCGTACCCCAAATGAGGGTGTAGATGAGTCACTTCTTCTATGTACAGAAGGCGTTAAGGGGTTTATTTCAGTTGGATGGAACAAAGCTATTATCGCTGCCCAGCAACCAAAATAAGCGCCTTTGTCAAACTTGCAAGGTAGTATTCATCCAACCCTAAAACTCAGAATTATTAATGGTGCGGCTATTACAAACATTCATCGCCTTTTCTACTCCCGAATTGAGGCTTAGTTCAATACACTCAACCACAAACTGAAGTACAAAAGACATCTGCTGATTTTCTGCTGCCGAAAATCGCCCCAGCACATGAGAAACAGCATCAGAATCATCCTTGTTAGCTGTACCTTTGGGTTTACCAATACCGATTCGCAAACGGGGAAAGTTTTGGGTACTAAGATGTGCGATCGCACTTTTCATGCCGTTATGTCCCCCAGCCGAACCAGATAACCGCAGACGAGTTTTTCCCAAAGGCAAATCCATATCGTCATAAATCACCAGCACTGATTCAGGCGGCAATTTATACCAACTAATTACCGCTTGTATTGCTTGTCCTGAGCGATTCATATAAGTTAACGGCTTTAGCAAGCGAATCTTACCTCCACCTGCGGCCATACCCTCGCCATACTCACCCTGAAATTTGCGGTTTTCTGCTAAGGGAATGCGCCAAGAACGGGAGAGAGTTTCTACAGCAGCAAAGCCGATATTATGGCGTGTTTGGTCGTACTTGCTTTCTGGATTCCCCAACCCGACAATTAGCTGGGGAATCACCAAAGCTGATTGCGTAACAGCTTCTGTCATTTTGCCTACAGTCAATTGATATCTAGCACTCTCCTAACTAGGTTGGGAAGAACTAGTGGTATCCTGCTCAGATTTAGCAGGGTAGATTTGCTTAGGTTCCAATTCAGCAGTAGTCTTGACAACTTCTTCTAACTGTTCTGCTTCTTTTTGAAACTCGTTTTGAAAATCCTTAGAAGCTTCTTGGAAACTACGAATTGTTTTGCCCACACTCCGACCAATCTCTGGTAGCTTCTTGGGGCCAAAGATTAACAATGCTACTACCATAATTACAGCCATTTCCGGCAGACCGATACCAAATATATTCATTTTTGTCTCCTGTAAATTATATGAACCACTACAGAAACTCACATATTATTTAGTCTACTCAATGGTTAGTATGCACTGAGCTTTGACAAAAAAACCCGGAAGAACCGGGTGCAACTTAACTTGTTATCCAAACTTGATAGCGGTGTATCCTTTAGCGCCCTAAACTCCGCCAATCGACTACTACGTCCTCAACCAACAGTGTTCTATTGTAAAGTTGCAGAATAATTAGCAGAAACACGAAAAATAGCAAAATAAAAACAGCCATTACAGGGGTAGTACCCCAACCTGGAGCCACTTTCCCATACTCAGAGTTCAGTGGTTTTAGGATATCTCCCAACCTAGTCCTTTGTGCCATAGTTCACCTAATATTACTTGCCAAAGCTTTTTTTAATCTTCTGTAATATTCTATAAGAATAGCACTCATCATCTATTCCTCAATTATGGAACCTGCAATAGTTCTTAGCATTTCTGTGGCTGCCGTGGTAATTGCCATCACCGGAATTTCGATTTATACCTCCTTTGGCCCTCCTAGCAAGCAATTGAACGATCCGTTTGACGATCACGAAGACTAAAAGTCATTTGTCAATGGTCTGTGGAAAATCACAACTGACCACTGACATAGCACTAGTGGTTTACTCCAGCCTGGGATTAATCGCTGGTATCACCTTAAAACTGGCGATTTTCCAAGGCTGTATCGTCAAGATTTGTTGCCCAGATGAGAATTCAGTAGTAGAGAAACGCTCTAATAAATCTACTGTATCTCCTAGATTTAACCCTAAATCACTTTGCCAAGATAACTCAGCTGTTTCTCCGTGACACTCATAACACCGCAGAATTAACTGCTGTGGGTCATCCTCTGATGGCTTGAAGGCCATCAAGATTAAATTTTCAGATGATAAATCGAGGAAACTCACTCTTTCAATAGTGCGGTTAGTAGTAGCGGGGCGTTGAGCCAATGCTGTTAACGGATAGCTATGGTTGAGGCAGTTGTGAGTTGTGAGTGGATTCAATATCACTTGTAAGGGTATATTCAATTCATAGCCACGCCGTACTGTATGGGCTGATTCCCAGCTACTAGCATGAGGATACAAGCTATATGTGAACTCGTGAAAACCTTTGTCAGCCTCTGAGTCTGGCCAATTAGGACTGCGTAGGAGTGTTAAGCGGAGTTGATCTGGTTTGCTGTCGTAACCGTATTTACAATCATTCAGCAAACTAACTCCGTAAATACCCTCCTGTGTTTCTCCTGTCAAATCAGCCCAACGCAAGGCGGGAACTTCCCATTTTGCCTGTTCTGCGGGGGTTTGTGGTTTAGTTGGACGGCGAATTGCACCAGAGGGAATTTCGTATGTAGCAAAGTCTGCTTCAATATTCAAAGGAAAAGCAGCTTTCACTAATACATGATTTTCTTGCCAGTTGACAGTAGTAGCTATTTTCAGCAGAGGTGAACTAGCTGGCAGAATATAGTCTTGGCAAAATTCCGATTCACCTAACTGACGCACCACGCGCACACGACTTTGCACTGGGCCTTGTTCTACCCACTGAATAGATAGAAGATTTGTTGAGGGTAAGGGATGTTGAGCGTAATTGGGGTCTATATTCCAAGCATCCCAATATTGACCACTGTCTTTAAAAGCTTGTAGTTGATTCCCCGCCCCACTCAAAACCTCTCGTTGATACGTTTTATCAAAAACACTTGATAAATCTCCAGTATCAGGATCTATGACAACTCGTAGGAATTCATTTTCTAAAATCCAGTCTGGGAGGAGTGGGGAGTGGGGAATCGGGAGTGAGGGAGATGAGAGGGAAAGCCAAAATATGCGGTAGCCAACGGGTGGAATTTCGGTGGCGAGAAATAGTAGTGTTGATGGTTCAGATAATTGGGAGACAACCTGCTTTCCAGAAGCATCATAAATCTGCCATTCCTCTGGCGTGGGTAAAGCTACAGAGACTACCTCAGAGCGTTGCCAATTCAGAGAATTGAAAACGAAAATAGGCAAACTATTGGGTTTTGGTGGTTGTAATAGGGTAATGTGAGATGCGATCGCTAAAAGTGATTCTTGTAATATCTTTGTTCCTATTTGTTCCACTTGCTGCCATTGGGGCAACGCATCTGTGTAAACTTGGGTAATTGAAGACCCAGGTAAAATATCGTGAAACTGTTGAAATAACACCTGCTTCCAAGCTGCTTCGATTTCTGCTTTAGGATATGTCACACCACAGCTTACAGTTGCCAAAGTAGCAAATAGTTCAGCTTCATACAATAAATTTTCACAACGACGATTCCAACGTTTTTGATCTGCGTGTGTAGTGTAGCAACCGCGATGAAATTCTAAGTATAGTTCGTCATTCCAGATGGGGAAGGGAGGGGG
>NZ_CAXTNE010000173.1:0-17141 GCF_964245445.1 uncultured Nostoc sp. | reverse complement strand
GGGGGAGCAGGGGGAGCAGGGGAAGTTGTATAGGTTGGGTTGAGGAACGTAGCAAGATCCCGCAGCGTAACCCAAAATTTCGGGGGCTTTGTTGGGTTGCGCTTTGCTTAACCCAACCTACAATTTTTAACTTTTTCCTTCCTACTCCCCTGGTCCTTGCCCCCTGCTCCCTTATCACCAGTCTCTAACAAATAAATTAGTGCCTCCACTAAAGCCTGATTTTGTTCATTAGTGCCAACAGTAATGCGTAATTTATCATCTAATCCAGGCTGCTTGAAGTAGCGGATTAAAATTCCCCGTTCCTTCAGTTTTTGATAGAGATATTCTGCATTTCCTTCTCTGGGCTGTACCAGCAAAAAGTTAGCTTGGGAATCCCAAATATGAAAACCTAATTGCTTTAAGTCTGTTGCCAGCTGATTCCGCGATACTTTAATCTTTGCCACACAAGCATTTTTATAAGCTTGATCGGTAATAGCAGCCGTGCCAATCGCACAAGCGATCGCATCAATGTTATAGCTATCTTTCACCTTAAACAATCCCTGCAACAGCTTGGGATTTGCCATCCCAAATCCCAGCCGTAATCCAGCCAACGAGTAGCCTTTAGAAAGTGTGCGAATTACGATAACGTTTTCGTAATCCTTGACCAAAGCCAATGCATTCTCTTCGGTAAAATCTACATAAGCTTCGTCCATCACTAAAACTCCAGATAACTGGCTGGCTAATTTTCGCAGATCATTTATTGCTACCACATGCCCCGATGGACTATTAGGCGACGCAATCAATGTCACAGATCCATTGGCAGCAATTAGTTCTTCCAAAGGTAAACTGTAGTCCTGGCTGTAAGGAATTTCAATAATTTCCGCAGCTTGCATTTCTGTTAATGTGCGATATAGCACATAAGTTGGCATCGGATAAACTACCTTCTTTCCAGGTTCTGCACAGGCTCGAATCACCACGCTCAACAATTCGTCACTGCCATTTCCCACAATTATCCAATCGCTAGGAACACCTAAAACTTTACTTGCAGCTTGCCGGAACTCGCCCCCGAAAGGTTCTGGATACCGCCGCAACCACTCGCCATCAATATTTTGCAGCACAGCTAGCGCCGCAGGCGAAGGAGGATAGGGGTTCTCGTTACTGTTAAGTTTAATTATCTGTGTACCGCGTTGAGGCTGCTCACCAGGAATATAGCTAGCCATTGCATCAACATTAGAGCGAAAATAGTTGGTCATAGAGCATGAGATATGGAAAAAACAAATTTTTATTCTGCGTTGTAAATAGTTAGGAGTTCACTAGACATTCAATCCTTGGTTCAAGGGAAGCAAGCTACGCGTAATGTTCCGCATAAAAGGTATTATCTGTTAGAGAATAACTGTTAATCTACCTGATTTTGGGCTTAACCCAGAAGTATTGAGAGGGGGCAGGAGGCAGGGAGCAGGGGGAGCAGGGGAAGAAGAATTATTGATTAATACCCAATGACAAATGACAAATGACAAATCATTACCGATATATTATTTTTTACAAACCCTATGGCGTTCTCAGCCAGTTTACAAAAGATACTCCCACACATAGCACCCTGAAAAATTATATTGATGTATCTGATGTGTATCCTGTGGGACGCTTAGACTGGGATAGTGAAGGGTTGCTGCTGTTAACGAACGATGGACAATTGCAACATCGTCTTGCCCATCCGCGTTTTGGTCATAAACGTACTTACTGGGTACAGGTAGAGCGAATTCCAGATGCAGATGCGATAAAAAGGTTGCAAACAGGTGTGGAAATTCAAGATTATCGCACTCAACCAGCAGAAGTTAGGCTGTTACCACAAGAACCACAGCTACCTGAACGCAATCCGCCGATTAGATTTCGCAAAAATATACCGACAGCTTGGCTGGAAATGACTTTGACAGAGGGAAAAAACCGCCAAGTACGGCGCATGACTGCGGCTGTAGGGTTTCCGACTTTGCGATTGGTTAGGGTTAGCATAGCCCACCTACAATTAGATGACCTACAATTGGGTCAATGGCGCGATCTCACCACATCTGAACTCCAATTTCTGCATAATTTTAGTAAATCGAAAAGTTTTCCTCCAAAGGCGAATGCTCTCTAACAGGAATCGACTTTCTGCTAAGTAAGTGGGCAAGAATAAATCAAACTATGTTACGCAACGTAAATTTAATTAAATTTTTTCTTAATAAGGGTTTCAACCCTGTTTTAAGGGCTTCAGCCCTTACTACAAACCTTTAATTATTCACGCCTACTTACTTATGAGCCAGCGACAAGCTTTATTTATTTTGAACCAATCTAAAATCTAAAATCTAAAATCCAAAATTGCTATGACTCAAGAACAACAAACCGCAATTGCAGGTATCTATGAAGTCTGTATCGGTATCCCGGAGCCAATTTCTGCAATTCAGTATTGGGAGCAATTTGGCTATCGCATTGGTGAAATCGGTGAATTAACCGCAGATGTAGCCAATCATTTATATGGGGTAAATTCATCTTTACGCTCAATCCGCCTCTACCACCAAAATTCAGATCATGGTTTGATTCGGCTGATGGTTTGGCAAAACCCCACCCATGAAGGTTTGGGAACAGCCTCAATGAAAATTAAGGGAAATCGCTGGGCGACAAGCTTAACGGCAGATGTTTTAAATATTTTAAATCATATAGAGGATGCTAAAGCGGCAGGTTTGCCTATTAGGTACACTAATCCTTATTGGGAAGTCATCTACAACAAAGAGAGGAAAAGCCGTCCTTTTATTGAGCCAGCAGTTGGTGTACGAGAAATGCTGCTACTACAACCCTTAGCTCGACAGGTTTTATTTCAACGGTTTGGCTACACACTACCGCATTACGGACAAGTTAACCATAATGCTGCTCTCAAGACTAGTCAGTTTACCCACCTGGGAATCATAGTTCAAGATGACAGCAAAGAAACGCTGAAGTTTTATGAAGAAGTTTTAGGTTTACTGCGTGTGCGTGATGATGTCGAAACTAGCTATGAGTCTTCACCAGCAGGTAAAGATATTTTTGACCTTAATCCTGGTGAAAAGTTTATTGTCACAACTTTTGATGATCCCCGTTCTTCTAAGTCTGACCTGATGGCCGCACGCAGTGGTAGACTTTACATTATTCGATTCCCAGAAGAGATAAATTTAGAATCGCGCTTTGAGGCTGCCCAACCAGGTAGCTTGGGTATGTCTTTATATACCTATCGGGTAAAGGGAATACAGGAGTATTGCGATCGCATCAAAGCAAGTACTGTACAAAAAGTTACAGATATCATTAGTAACGAGTTTGGTGAGATGAGTTTTTCCTTCGTTGCGCCAGATGGCTACTTCTGGACTTTGCTAGAAGGTAATTAAACAATTCGCAATTCGCAATGACGCTCGTTCGCCCTTGGCGTGCCGTAGGCAAGACTCGCTAACGCAGTTTGCAATTACGTTTTGTAACGGGGATTTTAATTAGGCATCAAAACGTGCTGCCGTCGTTAGGCAGGGGAATTAAATCCTTAAATTTTGTTAAATCCGTGTTCTTAAGCAACGTTTATTCTTTGCAAACCAGTGTAAATATTAAACCGTTCTCCGCGCAGGAATCCAATTAAGGTAATTCCAAATTCCTTGGCGACAGATACCGCCAAACTACTGGGAGCGGAAACAGAACAGACAATAGGAACTCCAGCAGTTGTAGATTTTTGCAAAATCTCAAAACTAGAGCGTCCGCTTACTAAAACAATACAATTATTTAAAGGCAACTCGTCACTGAGCAAAGCTGTACCAATCAATTTATCCAAAGCATTGTGTCGTCCAACATCTTCGCGCAAGTTTAACAGTTGTCCTTGAGCATTGAAGGTAGCCGCAGCGTGCAAACCGCCTGTAGCAGTGAAGATACCTTGAGCAGCCCGGAGCTTATCAGGTAGGCTGTAGATGATCTCAGGTGTTACTGTTGGGCCAGAAGGAATCACTGGACATCCCCGCAGACGCAAAGCTTCAAGGCTAGCTTTACCACACACTCCACAGGCGCTACTAGTGTAGAAATGACGCTCCAAAGGCTGTAAGTCTGGAATCAAACCATCCCGCAGTTCTACATTTACGATGTTATGGCGTTGTTCACCATCTACCAATTCATCCACACAGTAACTGATACGTCGGATATCTTCTCTGTGGCTAACGACTCCTTCACTGTAGAGGAAACCAGCAGCTAGTTCAAAATCTGCCCCTGGTGTCCGCATCGTTACAGCTACCGTCTTCTGGAAAGGGGCAAGGCGAATTTCTAAAGGTTCTTCGGTAGTAAGTTGGTCTAAACGCGATCGCATTTTACCATTTTCCACTACCCAGACAGAGGCTTTGGTCTTGCTTTTAGTTGGCATTTTCATATTTATGAGAGTTGGTGTTAAATTTGGATACTGATCTGGAAACAGAATAATGCTATTTGTATGTCAGATGTCAGGTTGATGCTCACCAACTACTTTGTGCAGTTGAGCTAGATTGGCTAAGTTTCTGTTTATTAAGTAAAATGAACCTAAAACTTTTGGCTTTCAGAAAAATTTTATTTGCAATAGTCTTTGTGATTTCCCTTGGTTTTGCAGGATACTTAGTGGCTAATAACATTAGTCAGAGAGGAATTGAAAAATCTCTTGCTAAACAAGTCATGTCTACCTCCACTAAAGGAAAAAGTTCTCAACTACAGAAATTTTTAAATGAGATAGTTGTAGAACAGAATATCCCTGGTGCAGTAATGTATATTACTACACCTAAAGGTTCTTGGCTGGGAGCATCTGGTGTAAATAACTTGTCAACTAAAACCCGGATGAAACCCACAGATGGCTTTTCTATTGCCAGTATGAGTAAAACTTTTATGGCGGTGGTTGTGCTGAAATTAGTGGAGCAAGGGAAGATAAAATTAGATCAGGCGATCGCAACTTACTTACCAAGAGATATCAGTCCTCATATTATCAACAGCGACAAAATTACAGTTCGTCAACTGCTCAACCACACCAGTGGTGTTGCTGAATACCTAGATACAAAAGAGTTTATTCAAGCTACAGCCAAAAGAAGTCGCTCACAGCCTTGGACAGCCAGAGAAGCTATTAAATATATGTACCGAGAGCAACCGCAGGCAAATCCCGGAGAAAAATTTATTTATACTGATTGCAACTACATTCTTTTGGAACTGATTGTTGAAAATATCACTAGAGGAACTCTTGCACAAGCAATTCGCAGTCAGATTTTAAAACCATTAGGATTAAAACATACCTTCACGGAACTGCGCGAACCGACAATTGGAGAAGTAGCTACAGGTTATGGCGATCGCAACAAGGATGGTAAGCTAGATAGCTACGCCCAAGTCAATGATGGCAATGGTTTAGGAGATGGTGGATTGGTTTCAACAGCAGAGGATTTAGCGAAGTTCGCTAAAGCGTTATTTGCCAAAAAAACCTTACTCTCCCCGAAGATGATCAAAGAAATGTTGAAATTTAAAGATAATGGCGAAGGCTATAGCTATGGGTTGGGTGTAGAAAGGTTTTCATCTCCTTTGGCAAAAGCAATTGGGCATAGTGGTATAGCTTATGGCTTCGCAACATTGCTTGCATATTTACCCAATCAAGATACCACTATAGTAGTGCTGCTAAACAATCAGAATGTTGATATTAAATCAGTAGCTAGGACAGGTCTAGATGTTGTTGAGAATAAATGATATTTAATTACTATAATCACAAATGATTTACAATCACCAAAATTACCTGCTTCTACTCGGTCAAGCATTGCTTTTATTTTAGCCTTTGCTCTTCTATCTCGCAAAGAGTCAAACCACTCAAAAAAAGGATTTATACCATTATATGTTATGTAATTTATGATCTCCTTTGGTTGAACTTCCATGATTTTTAGAGCAAGTCTACATACTTTAAATCGTATCTGGGTCAATGTTCAGTTCTCGCAATTTGGCTGCTAGGCGTTCAGCACGTTGCTTTTCTTGTTCAGCGCGTTGTTTTTCTTGTTCAGCGCGTTGTTTTTCTTGTTCAGCGACTTCTTCCGGTGTAGAAACTAGATTCCCTTCCGCAGTGAAATAGCGCAATTTATGTTCATAAACACCCAAGTACAAATTTAACTGCTGACTCCACAGCCATCCTTGAGGATTAGGTTTTATCGGTTCATAAATACCGCCAATCAAGAGAAAGCCAGCAAATTCTAAATTCTTGGGATCGAACCAAAAATATTCTGGTGTGCGAAAGATATCTTGAAAAATTTGTTTTTTCAAACCCTTGTCAGTTGAGGCTGTAGAATTAGAGAGAAGCTCTACAATTATGTTGGGATATTTCCCATCTTCTTCCCAAACAACCCAACTTTTACGAACTTTGCGTTGACATCCCAGCACTACAAAAAAATCTGGCCCCCGGAATTCTTCTGACCTCTTCTGGCGTTGGCTGTAGTAAATTGTCAAATTACCCGCAGCGTAAAAGTCATTGCGATTTTGCCACCACAATTCTAAACATTGCAATAGCAGAATTATTTGGCGTAGATGTAATTCACTTTCCAAAGGTGGTTCATCACTATATAAATCCCCTAGAGGAAATATTACATCATTTGGTAATTCAAAATCTTTGGCGGCGGACATGGCTGCAAGTTTTGGAGTGATATGGGTGATATAAACTTACTGTAATCTAGGTTTGTTTTTCCAGACGCGCGATCGCATTACAATCAAGAACCCCTTCAAGCGATCGCTTACTGTCACAGACGCTACTTTAAGTTTTAACATTTATCTTCGCCTTCTATACATCGTACGAGGCATTTTTGTAACTAGCAATTTCAGTTATCTATATCTATCTTATGTAATAAGTCCTATACCTACCCTAAGTAGGGTTATCTATCTATCTTTGTTCGTTAAGTTATATAAAGTAATAAAAAATCGCAATTTTCTCAGTAAGTAACTGAGGAAATCAAAATGCCCTTAACTTAGTTGGAGTTTTTTATGACTTACACAGCTGATGAAGCAACAAAACCGGCTTTAGAAAGTTTTAAAAAGTTTGATGTAGACACTCAGCTAGCCCTACTTTGGTTCGGTTATTTGGATCTTAAAGAGCAGCTACAGCCTGCACCTCCTGAAAGGATAGAAGTTCCCGCTAAAGCAGTGTTTGACAGATTTCTGGACTTGTCTAAAGAAGAGCAACTGCAAGCGCAACGCGACATTATTAATGGTGCAGCTAACGAGATCAGCCAAGCCTATAATGCTCTAAGTGCCAATTCCAGATTAGACGTTTGGCTGCTGCTAGCACAAGGTATGGACAATGGAACCATCATTCAAGTTCCGTCCGACTATCAACTACCTGGTGAAACGGATGAATTTGTCGCATCAATCAAAAAGCTAGAGTTTGAGCAACGGATTAATTTCATGCTGACTGTGGTGCAAGCCTTCGGTTAGTTAAGTCCCAGAACTCTCAATACTTTCTAGAATTGGGGATAACTCAAAGTAGCAAATTAAGCTAGACTTGGCTGTTTTTGCTCTACTTTAATAGTTGTTAACTTAGAACTACCGCAGAGATGCTTATCTTTGCGGTAGTCTTAATGCAAGTTAATTTTGTTAAAACTGGGAAAATGAGACTTGATTTAGATTTTTTCCAACCGCACGATCGCATTATAATCAGGTACACCTTCGAGCGATCGCTTACTTTTATCTAGTAGCACATTCCCTTCTGGCCAATGTACTTGCAAGTTTCCTGACTGAATTGGCGCAATGTAGACTTGACAGCATAACTCGCCTAAATCATTCTTAAGAATGACGCGATCGCTATCTTTTAAACCCAACTGTGCCGCATCAGCAGCATTTATTAGCACCGCCTCTCGCACCGCCCCCGTAATTGCATCCTTGCGTTCTTGCACCATACTATTAAATTGTTTGCCTCGGCGCGTTGCTAATAAAAAATAACCCTCTGGTAATTCTCTTTGGCGTGGCAATAATACGCCAAAATGTGCTTTACCATCTGCTGTAGGGAAATTCCAGCCAAAGCACAAATGTGATCCACCATATTGAAACTGATCGCCAGCCTGCTGTAAGTGTTGAATACCAGCATATTGCGGGACAACTTGAGCAATTTCTTGACGGATAGCAGCTGTGTCAGCAAAAGCCAGCTTATCTGCCAAATCTGGTTTTACCCGCTTTGCCAATTCTAAAAACACTTCCCACTCAGGACGCGCTTCCCCAATGCGCGGCCCCGGAATCTCTGGATTGAAAATTACCCGGCGTTCGGTGTTAGTTTCTGTGACTCCCCCTGGTATTTCGTAGCGAGTCGTCGTAGGTAAAAGTACCACAGTATCAGCAGGTTCCACCAACATCTGGCTAGAGAGAACAATATCTATATGTACCCGCAACGGTATTTTCTTCAGCGCCACTTCCACATAATCTGGTTCTGGCAGTACTTCTAAAAAATTCCCGCCTACAGAAACCAACACTTCTATTTCCCCCTGATGTGCGGCGTTAATCATTTCTGGAGCAATTAAACCTTTACTTGCTGGCACATCAAAGCCCCAATGCTGACTCAATTGGGCAGCATTTTCTGGGGTGATAGGTTTACCACCAGGAAATACTGTTGCGTAACATCCCATCTCTGCACCACCCTGCACCCCAGAGTGGCCGCGAATTGGCATTAAGCCGCAGCCTTCCCGACCGACAAAACCTTTGGTGAGAGCTAAGTTAATAATACTTCGCACATTATCTTCGCCGCATTCATGCTGGGTAATGCCCATACTCCAAACAAATACGGCTTTATTCGCTTCTTTGACCATTTTGGCAAAGGCGTACATTTCATCGCGGGATGTTCCAGAAAGCCGCTCTAATTCTTCCCAAGATTGATTTTCTAACGATCCTTTAAGTTCAGCAAAGCCAACTGTGTGTAAATTTATAAATGACTGGTCTACCCAATTGTTAGCAATTATATGTTTAATAGTGCCATTCAAAAATGCTATATCCCCGCCCATGTTGATTAAGAAGAAATCTTCGGCAAACTTTGTACCGAAAACGGCACTTTCTACAATTGAGGGAACCCAGTAGCGCTCCATTCCTGGTTCGCGGTAAGTATTAATAACTACAATCTTTGTGCCAGCTTTTTTAGCATAATGGAGATACTTGACGGTAACAGGCTGATTATTGGCAACATTAGAACCAATAAAGACTAATAAATCAGTACCAATCCAGTCTTTATAAGAACAAGTCGTAGCTCCTGCACCGAGAGCAGCTTTCAGTCCCGCCGTACTGGGGGAATGGCAAATGCGGGCAGCATTATCAATATTATTGCTTCCCATTGCCCGGACAGCTTTTTGGGTAGCATAATAAGTTTCGTTGACAGTACCGCGACTGGTAACATAGAAACTTAGGCGGTCTGGTGTGGTAGCGCGGATGCGATCGCTAATTACTCCTAAAGCTTCATCCCAACTCACACGGCGAAAGCCTTTTTCCCCTCGTTGACGAATCATCGGGTACGGGAGTCTTCCCAAGTCGCGTAATTGGGCGCTTTTTTGCTTTTGTAACTGCGAAACATCTTCCAATAGCACAGGGTCAAAAGCTGGCATAGTATTCATCCGCAACAGCCGCAACCGGACATTGCAAAGATGAATGCCATCTAAAGTCCAATCCTTCATTCCGGTTGTTCCAAGAGCGCAACCATCGCAGACACCTTTATCAAGAATATTCCACGCGTAAGGTAGTTTGTCACGAGACAGCCAAATTGCCCGAAAGACTTCCCAGTAGTTGTTAGGATACTGTTCGCCAATTCCGAAAGGCTTCCAACTTGCCCAGTTTGAGGGTGTCCAGTACTTTTTGGGTTTAGGTAACATGATGCAGTGTGTGAGTTGCTGGATTATTTAAGGCTACCGTTTTAAGTAGCATTTAAGTAGCAGGCGGTTAAAAATCTAGACATAGGAGATGAAAACTGGAAAGATTAACTTTTATCTGTCTTAACGACAACTTGAACGTTTATAAGCACAGCTTTAGCCGTAGTAACAACAACTTAAGCGTTACTTATCAAACTAGGAACGTTATTAACTACAGAAGAAGCATTTATAACAACATAAAGAGACAGTTAAGAAAATTAAAATAGTTAAAAAGTTAATAAAAATAAGATAATTAATTGTTTGCTATTTTGCTTTCAACAGAGAATATTTTCTAAATCTTTAAAGCAGTAGTTTAAATAAAAATCCCTGCCACTGTGGACAGGGATAGTAGTTTTTAGCTAAAGCTTGTCTGCTAACTGCTAACAAAATCTTTGTGGGCAGCGACAAGCATCTGAGCTTGCCTTAAAACGTTTCCGAATAAATAAAAAGGAATCTGCCAAGCTGCAACGGTAACTTCTTTGACTATATCCTGTACACTAATTGCGATTAATTCATGCTCTGGCGGCTCTCCCTCAACTGTACCAGACCAAGTAAAAGCTAATAAGAAATCCTCGTCTCCAGGCAAGGATGCAATCAAGCATTCTTCTGGTGTTGGCTGGCAAATAATTCCATGATCATTTGCAAGTTCTACTAGTTTTTGAAATTTATCTACGTTCGTCATTTGTCCTTGGGATGTAATTGAATCTCAGTTTTAGAAAAAATCATATTTTTCTCTCTATAACTCAACTTAGTTGCTTCATGCCATAAATTACGAATTACAAATTATTAAGGAGTTATAGGAGTTGGCTCAGGCTTAAGTTCAAAATATTACCGCGATCGTCTGCTTCTATCAGCAACAATTGTTACTTTTTTAAAAAAATCTAGATTACCTACTTTTACGGTTGACCGTGTTTATATACACCTCCTGTTACTATTTCAATATTGATGCCCTAATCTCACCCAGCCTGACAGAGTGCATTGAGAATTACCATCGCTTTTGGGAGAAAAACTGTAAACTGAAGCAGAAAAAGATGCTCATCAAGATTAGACTGTTGGATCACCTTGGTATAGATGTGTTCTTCTTCTGTAGCCAGTTTTAGTTCACTTAATAACTTGAGTTTGATATCACTCAAGAGTTCTAAATAATGTGGCGATGTCTGCTGACAACATGCTATAGCAGTCCTAAATGATACGTAAGAATAAATAAAGGCTGTAATCCTTGTAAAATAAGGATTTTTATCTCGGTATTTTCTCATGAATGATTCCGGATTGCTATAGGCGTTTACGCAACTGCACACTTTTTTGCGAGAGGCGAATCAATACCCCTGTCAGTATTTTTTTTCACTGCATATTTTCCTGCAAAATAGTATCTTTCACAGGTAGTTCTTGATTAAGTATGACTATTTTTTTATCATCTTAAAGCAAGAATAAATTATATTGACCGCCAATGCCACAAATTTCACAAATTGTTATAGGGCGTTTAATTACGTTAAGTTTTATTTGTATCTATCTAGCAATTTGAATGTCAATATTGGCATTTTACAAGTATTTTTGGAAATTGAAAATTTACTAGCCACTAGCAATGATTGATTAAATTTAGCTAAATTCATCATTCTGATGCTAATCGCGTCAGGAGATTAGGTACAGGAAAGGGGCGGTTTTGCAAAATTTTAAATTTACTAACGCTTGCATCATAAGCAAAAACTTCACCAGTTTCTATTTCATAAATCCAGGCATGAAGGGTAAGTTGATTACTATGTAGTTTAGAGCGGATTATTGGGTATGTTTCTAGGTTTTCTATCTGAGTTAATACATTTTGCTCAATCGCAATTTTTAATAGTTTATCGCTGGGAGAATCCTTATAGTTGTCTAAGACAAGGCGGCGGGTAGCTTCACCGTAATGCTTTAACCAGTCATAAACTAAAGGCATTTGTTGAGCAAGGCTACCTATTTGTAATAGCCCTTTCATTGCTCCACAGTGGGAATGACCACAGATGACAATAACTTTAATATTGAAACCTTGGACAGCATATTCTATGCCCGCTCCTTCGCTGTTATTCAAGGTTCCATAGGCAGGAATTATATTACCAATATTACGGATAACAAATAATTCTCCTGGTTGACTTTGAGTAATTAAACATGGATCAATGCGCGAGTCAGAGCAAGTGATGAATAATACTTCAGGATTCTGAGCCTGGGATAGTTGTTCAAACAACTCACGATGTGTAAGAAAATAGTTGTCATGAAACTCATTTAGACCTTCAATTATACGTTTAATAGACATAGTTCAATTTTTCTCGTTAAAAATATATTTAGCTTTAAATTCATCCTATAGTTCAGTGATTTTACGTATAAAATCTCCTGGTATTAAGATGGAAGAATAAAGGCTTACTTCTAGGAAGATCGAAGAAATAAAATGCCCTACCCCTTTGAGGAGACACTTGAAAACTGGCTAATGCGATGAAGACGGGCAAACGCTCGTGGTAAAATCCCCTCTAAGAGTGCTGCCTCACTGTATCAAAGATATTTTGTCTACATCACTGACTATCTCTTTGCCGCTTTCGCACTGGAGGCGAAAGCTAGGCTCATAGCATTTTATTAGCGGTAAGCAGTGTACAAAAGTAACTTTATTAAAGTTATTTAATGTGCAATCCATTTGGCATCAGAGACAATACATACTCCTGCAAATTTTTTGATAAGAGGTCTTATAGCGTTTACCACTTTATACTCTGGTTATTCTGTATATACACTTAATAAATATCCATTTATGAGCGCCTGTGTCTCTAAATAATTGATGAATTTGCCATTGACAGTAAATACTAAATATGAATTATGAATAAGGTCAAAAAGCACATATTTCGTAAGGTCAGTGCCTCTTTTGGTCAGAATATGGCAATATATAAAGAAAGTTGTAGCTAACCGCCTACGTAGAGGTTTAACGTGGATACCATTGCAATTCCTGCTCTAAATCGGCCAGTGGATGCCACGGTAGAAATTCCTGGTTCTAAAAGTCTTACTAATCGGGCGTTGCTTGTTGCAGCTTTGGCACAAGGTGACTCCCTTTTAGAAAATGCTTTATTTAGTGAAGATAGCGAGTATTTTGCCAAATGCGTAGAACAATTGGGCATTCCCATTACGCTAAATCCTAATCTGGCACAAATCCAAGTGGCGGGGAGAGGAGGCGACATTCCAGCTAAACAGGCAGATTTATTTGTGGGTTTGGCAGGTACAGCAGCACGATTTATCTCGGCGCTGGTGGCACTGGGGAACGGCGAATATCGTCTAGATGGCGTTCCCAGGATGCGAGAACGACCGATGGGCGACTTATTGACGGTACTGCAAACGGGTGGAGCAACCCTTAACTTTGAGGGAAACTCTGGGTTTATGCCCTACACCGTCTATAGCCAGGGATTCACTGGCGGAAATTTTCGGTTGAAAGCCAACCAAACAAGTCAGCAACTTTCGGCATTGCTGATGATTGCGCCTTATGCTCAACAAGATACGAACATTGAGGTTGAGGGGACATTAGTTTCTCAGTCTTACATCAAAATGACCTGTCGTCTGATGGCAGATTTTGGCGTGGAGGTGATTCAAATCGGCGATAATCAATTTCAGATCAAAGCGGGTCAACGTTACCAAGCTCGACATTACACAGTAGAACCCGATGCGTCAAATGCTTCTTACTTTTTTGCCGCCGCCGCCGTCACAGGTGGACGGGTGCGCGTCAAACATTTGACCAAACAATCCTGTCAGGGTGATATTCTCTGGCTGAATGTTTTAGAACAGATGGGTTGTCAAATTAAAGATTCGGATGATTACACCGAAGTGACGGGACCGAAGCAATTGCAAGGCATCGATATTGATATGAATGATATATCGGATTTGGTGCAAACATTAGGAGCGATCGCACCCTTTGCCAGTTCACCGATTACCATTCGGAATGTGGAACATATTCGATATAAGGAAACCGATCGGATTAAAGCTGTGGTAACAGAGTTGCGTCGGCTAGGAGTCCAGGTTGAAGAATTTCCAGATAGACTGAAAATTGAGCCTGGCCCCATTACCCCGGCAGCGATTGAAACTTATCACGATCATCGAATGGCGATGGCTTTTGCTGTCACTGGCTTGAAAGTTCCAGGGATTGTAATTAAAGATCCTGGCTGTACAGCGAAAACTTTTCCAGATTACTTTACCCGATTCTTCCAAATGTTAGAACAATAAAAGAGTATAACAGCAAAATTTACTTGATTGCTGGAAAACAAAAGTAACTTCAAAGCTAAAGTTTTCTAAAGAAGACTAAATCAGGATTGGAGTCCACGCTTAGTGGACTTGCGCTATTAGCCAGAGAATTTATTCTCTGGCGGTAGAGTGGCCAGATGAAAGATATAACTAACGCATAAAATTACGAAAGACTCCGCGCTTAAAAGCGCTACAATTGACCGCAAAACTGTATTTAGTTCAATTCCCAGAAGCTTTAAAGAGGACATACACTAGTTGAACGCGAAAAAATTCATAGAATGCGATCGCCTACGGCGGGCGGGTACGCCATCGCAAGTTTTGACGCCCTGCAATCTCGACAATTGATTTTATTTTTACCTCTAATTAAAGTCTGCTTAAACTCCTCATTCTAAAATGTGGTAGTTTCACTTACTTGGAAACTTGTTTCTTTTTCTTAAAAAGGCAAAAATCATTGATTTAGATCGCTATTCTAATCAGTGATAAATACCAATTTAGGAAAAAAGTAAGTTGGAAACTAAATATTTCTAACTTTGCAGTGTGCATTAGTTACAGAAGTTTATGGTGAGGAAAACTGAGATGAAATTGGTTCCACAATTAGTGCTTGCTGCTGCTAGTCTTACTTTAGCTCTTGTTACTGTAGATGCAAAATCTGTATCTGCTGCAATTATTAATTATGCTTTCACAGTTGATAGCCCAGTAAATAAGGGAAATGGCTTTTTTAGCTTTGATGACTCAACTTTTAGTAATGAAGTTAATCCCGTAGCCGCCATTAAATCACTCTCTTTCCAATTTGACGGTGATACCGTTTACACTGAACAAGATGATACTAAATATCCAGAGTTTCCTCTTGTCTTTCCAGCCACATCTTCAACAGGACAAACGTATTTCGGATTAGATTATTCATTCAATGATAAATCTAATCCTTCCAGTTCTATTAGTTACGAAATCATCGGTGAGGATTTTACAGTTTTCTCTAGAACTTCTCCAGATGCTGAACCCATATCAGGTAGAGTTTCCTATACACAAGTACCTGAACCTACACCTTTAGCTGGTGCTATTTTTGCTTGTAGCCTTGCCTGGATGATAAAGAAAAAAGTTAAAGTCTAACCTTGATTAAGTTGAGATTAACTCTTTCTTTGCCAAGAATTAATCTCTTATTAGTAAGCTTTTATGTGGTCAAACAACATCCAACACAATGATACTAAAAGAAAAATTGGGAATTAAAACCTGATTCTGGTAAGAGAATTATTTACGAAATTTGTCTATGATTACCCTGCCTTCTTTGTATTAGCTGTTGGTGTGTTTTAACTTACCTGTTAGCCAGGAGTAAACAATGGTAGATTACCGGAATTTTGAGCAGTTCCTGCACAGTCGAATGAAACGACGGAACTTAATTATCGGGGCAGGAGCATTGTCTGGTTTAGCGATCGCTAACCAATTTTCTCCTCAAAGAACAATCGCTACAAGCAGATTTTCTAATTATCCTTTCACTTTAGGCGTAGCGTCAGGTGACCCCTATTCTACCAGCGTAGTAATCTGGACTCGTCTCGCTCCTGAACCTTTAAACGGAGGTGGAATGCCACCTGTTAATGTGCCAATTCGCTGGGAAGTGGCAACCGATCCCGACATGAAGCGCATTGTCTCCAGAGGTACGGTACTTGCAACTCCAGAACTAGCTCACTCAGTTCGAGTTGTGGTAGAAGGACTGCAATCTGATACTTGGTATTGGTATCGATTTCTTGTCGGCCAAGACGCTAGCCCGATTGGTCGCACTCGTACAGCACCTTTAGCAAATAGCTACTTAAATAAATTGAACTTTGCCCTTGTCTCTTGTCAGCACTATGAGCAGGGTTACTATACTACCTACAAATATCTCGCCCAAGACGACCTTAGCCTGGTAGTGCATGTTGGCGATTACATTTACGAAGGGGGAATCACAGAAAATCGCCCCAGACAGCACAACAGTGCAGAAATTCTAACCTTAGAAGATTACCGCAATCGTCACGCCCTCTATAAAACCGATACCAATCTGCAAGCAGCTCATGCAGCCTTTCCCTGGATTGTTACTTGGGATGACCATGAGGTGGAAAACAACTACGCCAACAACATCTCAGAAATTGATACTGAGCCAGATCAGGATCGAGCAATTTTCCTTCAACGCCGGGCAGTTGCTTATCAAGCTTACTACGAACACATGCCACTGCGCCCCTTCTCGCGTCCCGTTGGCCCCGATATGCAACTTTTCCGTCGGCTCTCCTTTGGTAACTTAGCCACCTTCCATGTGCTAGATACCCGCCAATATCGCACCGATCAGCCCTGTGGTGATGGTACCAAAGAACGTTGCCCAGAAAATTTAGATCCGAATGCAACGATTACTGGCAAGCGTCAGGAAGATTGGCTATATGATGGTTTAAATAGCTCACAAGCTAAGTGGAACGTTTTAGCCCAGCAAGTTGTAGTTGCTCAGATAGACACAAAACCAGGGGAAGGCGGAACCTACAGTATGGATAAGTGGGATGGTTATGTGGCTTCCCGCGATCGCCTCATGCGTTTCTTAGAACAGCGCAAACCATCTAATCCAATAGTCTTATCAGGCGATATTCATTCCAACTGGGCAATGAATTTAAAGGCTGACTTTAATGACCCAAAATCTGCTACAGTCGGGAGTGAATTCGTCTGTACCTCAATAACCTCCGGTGGAGATGGGGCAGATACCACCCCAAATGTTGAAGCTTACTTACCCGATAACCCACACATTAAGTTCTTCAACGGTCAACGGGGATATGTTCGCTGTGCGCTGACTCCTACAACCTGGAAGTCAGATTATCTAGTTATGTCAAATGTCACAACCCCATTTGGCACAATTAGTAAACGGGCTTCATTCGTGGTTGAAGATGGCAGTCCAGAAATACAACAAGCTTAGTCGTTTAATTCCCAGGTGTTGAAAAAGAGGCAAGGGAGCAATTCTTGCTGGGGGCAGGGGGAAATGACTTTTGATATCATGTCCGGCTAAAGACTTATCATTTAGAGCGCAGG